>DATNKA010000372.1:0-6505 GCA_035603655.1 Candidatus Acidiferrales bacterium
TTCGGCTCAACCGCTCCCTGTCAACTTCCACCCAACGCCCTCGAACCAGCGCGAGCCCATCCGACTTAGCCAACAACTCACGGACCTCGGCAGGGGTCAATGTTTCGCCGTCGAGCGTGACGTCCATCCGAAAATCGAGCAGCGCATCCTGGCCCACACCCGACAGCAACCTACCCCCAACCTTAGCCGTTACCTGCGGGCGCGGAGGTCGGTTGGCCTGCCAGGTCGCTGGCATTCGCACCACTACGCCCGCAGTCTCCAGTTGCGGGACATCTCGCAGGAGCTGCATGGCCTCGGACGGCCTCCACCGCAAGGGGTGAAAGATCTCGCCTGCATCGACCATGGCTTTCAGCCACGAGCAGCTTTCCGAGGCTCTCTGAACGGGGAGAAGCAGCGATAGCAGGCGATCCTTGTTGGCCTCGCCTGCATATTCGCCGAGAGCTTGCCCTAGCGGAAGATGTTGCGCCTTGGCGTGGGCCGACAGTCGGGTGGTATACGTCGCGAGAAAAGCAAATGGGGCTGCGTTGTCCTTGCGGTTCTCGGCGAGGTTGAAGTGCACGCGACCGACAAGATTCCACGCGCCGTTGCGGCGTTTCAAAAACTCCTGGACGCCGCACTTTGATTCGGATAACTCCAGCCCAAAAGCGATATGCAGTTCTTGCCAGAGAGACTGGAGAACACTTGCAGTCAGGTACTCCGCCCCGGTCATCGGGGGCGCCGCGAGAGACAGCCAAGCCAGTTCCGCATCATTGGGCGGCGATGGATTATGGGTTGTTGTGGAGCGGGCTTCAGTGTCGGGCCGAGTGCAGAGGGCTGTCACGTAGCGCGCCCCGAATTCTCGCCAATAGGAGAAGGCGGAGGGGAGTGCGACTCCGAGTTCGCTTGCTCCGAGCTGGAGAAGACCATGGCCCGATCCGCGCGCAAAGGCATTCTGCAGACGTCGCGCAAGCTCGGGCTCAAGAGCCGATGCGTCGCGATCTTCGCTCAAGATGAGGTGGCCATGTGGAGTTAGGACGGGAACCACGAAGACCGAACTCATGCTGAGAACTTACCAGCCCAAACTGGCAAGCCGCAACAGAGCACAGGTCATCGCGGTTCAGGAACCATCCATCCCCAAGGCAGCGCAATATCGTCAGCGTCAAGCGGACGTGATTTGTCGCTGTGCAACACCACTCCTCGGACCAGTGACTCTTGGCGTTTCAAAGCATCTCGGAGCGAGCGAATCCTAATCGTGTTGGCCGGCAGATTCTGCGCAAGCGACTCAAGGAGACTCAAAACCCGAAAGCCGCATCGCCTTCTGGTCGAATGTCGAGGTGCAGGAACAACCCGCTCTCGTGCCGAGCGAGACCACACTGCCATCAGGATGCACGAAGAACTTGACTCGATCTCCCGGTCTCAACCCCAGATGTTCGCGAATAGCCTTCGGGATCGTCGCCTGGCCCTTGACCGTGATTGCAGATTCCATGATGAGAGTCGCGACCTTCAACGCTAACAACATCAATAAGCCGGCTGGATAAGCTCTTGGCTTGGCTAGCCAAAGCCAAGCCGGACGTGGTTAGTCTCCAAGAGCTCAAGGCGGAGCAGGAGCCTTTCCCTTGAATATCCTAAATTTAACTACAAGTTAGCCTGGCTTGAGCGCCTCATTGCCCATGCCGCCGAACTCATGGCGAGCGGCGCCCCGTGGTGTTGGCCGGTGACTACAACCTCGTGCCGACACCGCAGGACATCTATCCGACTCGATCGTTTGAGGAAGGCCGATTCTAGCTCGCGAGCTTGGCGCAGTGTATTTGCGCATCGATTCGATGGAGCAGGCATCCGCGACTGCGGTGTCGCCAGCAAGTCTCTTGATGGTGCGGGCTATCGGGTCGGTTTCGCGGTCGCCGAGGACAACCTCCGTCTCGGCAAGACTGTGGTGGCGGACTCAGTCAATCCACTTCGACTCACACGCGATACTTGGAGAAGTGTCGCGGATCGGGCGCGGGCTAAAGCCATTGAAGTCGAGGTCACATGCCCTGATCCTGCGCAGCATCGAAACCAGGTAGAAACGAGGAGCGCCGATATCAAGGAATTGAGACTGCCGACTTGGCAAGAAATCGCTTCTCGGGAATACGAACCTGGGGAGTGTAAACACATTGTCATTCGATACTGCTCATCGTTATGTGAGCGATAACGTCAATGAGCTTCTGCGATTGCTTCATTAGAATTCCAGATCCGCTAATGTACCAATCCGAATGCCGCCACCATCGGCTGCAAGAGAGGCATTGGGTCTCAGTCCATCGATGAAGGCAAACTTGGCACACGCCTCCCGTGTCGAAGGTGTTCCGGGCAACCGCGAAAATGTTCTAATCTATCCTCCGCGAGTTGGCTTTCCATGGAGTCTGCACGGTGTAGTTCGGAGTTGCGGTGACGTTCGCCTTTGTTGATGAAATCAGCTTGCGGTGGATCAACCAAGCGACCGCACTCTGAGCGGAGCTTTTCGAGACACCCACAGATTGAGCGAGGTCGCTATAGCTGATACTCACGGGTTTCTTCTGCCGTTGCTCTTCAGCAGCGAGCCACAAATACACGAGGTAGCTCACTGGTCTGCGGTCATGCCCGACCAGATCGCGCATTAGGCTATCGAGAACGTATTCATCAAGTTTCACCATGCTATACCGACTGTTAATATAGCAATGCCTCACACATTGCACAATCGCGAATGTGGCGCTATGTTGCGATTGTTCGCTTCGGAGGGCTATCACGATGATTCGTGCAATCGATATCGTCACTATTCCAGTGCGTGACCAGGACACAGCACTGAAGTTCTACACGGAAAAGTTGGGGTTCAAGATTGCCACAAATCAGGAGTTCGGCGATGGGAAACAACGCTGGATCGAACTGCTCATTCCCGGTGCCGAGAGTCGGATTGCCCTTTTCACTCCTGAAGGTTTTGAGAATCGAATCGGAGGCTTCCAGCTAGTGACGTTCCGTTGTGACGATGTATATGCAACAGCCGAGGCGTTGAAATCACGCGGAGTGAAGCTCGCTGCCGAACCCAAGAAGGAAATCTGGGGAACGATGGCGAAATTCAGAGACCCAGATGGAAATGAATTCGTCTTTTCGAGCAAATAGCGCAAGATGTCAACCGGAGGTAGAGTATGGCTTCGACTGTGAAGAAACTTGGATTGAAACCGGGGATGCGAGCCCTCATGCTTGGTGCGCCTTCCGGCTACATAAATTCGCTTGCTCCCTTGCCGGACCGCGTTGAAGTTTCCAAGAGCCTGGGGAGCGCCCATGAATTTGTTCAGTTTTTTGCCACAAAGAAATCGGCGATCACAAAATCTGCGAAGAAGCTGCTTCAGTCTGCGGCTCCGGGTGCGCTCGTTTGGATTACCTACCCGAAGAAGACTTCAGGCCTGGAAAGCGATCTCAGTCGCGAGGAGGTCTGGGCGGCGATGGAGGGAACGGGCTGGCGTCCCGTTTCCCAAATCGCCATTGACGAAGTTTGGTCGGCTCTAAGGTTTCGGCCAACTCAGGATGTGAAGTCTCGCAAGTAGAAAATCCCAAGACTCCCCGTGGGCGGTCATTCCGCATACCAGTCTGAATGCGGCGACCAGCCGCCACGCTTGGGGCACTGGGTTGAAGTCCATTGGTGAAGCCAATCGGGGCACACTCCTTCGGTATCGAAGTGTTCCACTGATGCCCACATGTGCAGAACCACTGGGCACTGGGCGACTTTGAATTATTTGGCGTGGTTCAACTGTTGCCGCAGACTCTCCACTGCGAGACCGAATAGCCCATACGTAGCGGCATTGGCAAGAAGAACCCAGTAGAGTTTAATGCCGAAATGAAAATGAAAGCCGGCAAACACGACTGGGCAAGTCATGTTGATGAGAGTCCAAGCAATCGGCTGGTCTGAAATCAAGTTACTTGGGAACATCGCGGCGGCATAAATCGCCCAGAGGCTTGCAACTAGAAAGCCAGCAATCGCCCAGATAACAATTTTGCGTTTCATACCGCTGCTCCTGCTCTCCACCTCTCTAATGATCCTAGCAAATCATCGAAAATCCAAATAGCTCGAACTCGGCTAAGCAAAGCGAATTCGCCCGCCCCGCAGCACTACGAGAACAGCCGACTCTGAATCTGTGCGAGCTCCACGGGTGCGCAGCATTGTGCGTCGTTGTCGGCAACGCGGTTGATACGACTGCTCTCGGGATAGCACCGCATCAGCCGGGCATCGAAGGGCTTCAAGAGTTCGGACGCCGCGCCGACATCATTCATGCGGGGGTCGAGCAAACAGGTCGTAAGCATCTGGGTCGAGAATCAAATGCGCTCCTTTGTCATCTCGTAAATCTGTGACTTGCTCATCTCCAGCAAGGCAGCGAGTTCTGCAATGGTTAAGATTTCCATGTTGGTTTACTCCCTGTAGAAGTTTGGTTGATAATCAATTCGAGGTGACGCAATGGCACGACTCGCTGTAATTGAAAATGTTGGGCAAGACCCAAACGATCAACCACGGACGGTTCATGTCAATCCCGCACATATAGTGTCTGTCGAAGGCATTCCCGGTGGTACGAGGATCGTCTTGAGTGTTGGAACGATCTATCAATCGCAAGCCCCTTTTGATCAAGTAGTAGACGCTATTAATCAAGCATGGGCGTGAAACTCACTCGCCAGAAAATGACCGAAAACACTTGGCGCTAGTGTCCGCAGGGAAGTCCCTAGCTTAGCTAGAAAACTGTGCTTTTCGTTTCGGAAAAACAACCGACTTCGATTGCCATCGGGTGGAGTACGGCCCGTCGTCCACAGAAACAATTTGCACCCAAGGGTGCACGATAAACGGCTTCCCGTCCGGCGACCGTACATGGCCTGAAATAATCCCGCCGATCTCCAGTGTGAAACTGGTTGACGTGCATCGTTGGGCTTGGAATCCGATCAGGGATGGGCTATTTTAGCGACGTTCCCACCCCTGTCTATTACCTCGACGTTCGGACCAAGGAACAAGCCACCATCATTCACCTTGGTCGTGCTGAGAAGGGCGCCAACATCGATTTCCAGTTGCCGCAGGAAGATGTCCTCAAGCCTTTGGGACAGGCTACGTCGAATCGTTGACGTTATCAGACTTACATTCAACCCCCTTCAAGGGAATCGGGTTTGCCCGGCCGGTCGCAGGGAAATCCCTAGAAAACGTGCTTTTCGTTATGAGAAACAACTGACTTCGATTGCCATCGGGTGGAGCGAGCCAGTTTGCGGGCGGGAGTTGCGCTCGTTGAAGTCCAGCGGCTTTTCACGGCCCAAGCGGCCCACAGGTCTCCGGGCGATATTTACCGTAGAGTCGCCTTTAATGGCGAAAAAGTGCGCCTAGTGCGGAGGTCGCGTCCGGGGATGCTCGAGCAGTCAGAGAGTTCAGCGGTTCTGCAGTTCTTCTCGCAAGCTTCGCGGTGGCCGCCACCCTTCCCATGTTGCACTATCGGTCGGGCAGGTTTCACCATTGGACTAGAATGATGCCTTGGATTTAGCGATGCGATCCCTCTTGAGCGAATCGGTACTAATTCCTGTTCTAACAACAGTCCTGCTTTGTCTTACGATGAGCTGCAGACATTCATCAGCGGCAAACGCTACTCCTCATTTTCCCTTCGCCTATATGCAAGAGGACTGTGGTCCTACAGACGGCATTGCCATGGAGTTCTATTTCACCGCGAAGCAAGGTCAAGATGGAAAGTACAAAGAACCGTTTCTGCAGATCGAGGTGAACAAGAATCTGCCGAAATCCGTACCGCTGAGCTATTCAGTAGTGTCAGGCAAATGGGATGTGCTTGCAGCGCTGCCTTAGTCCGGGGGCCTGTGAGCATGCAAGTTCCGGATTCTTACACGTATCGAAGTTCAGCAGCGGCGTGGGAGCCTCCGGGGACTACGAGTTGCGCTTCCGCGACGGAAGCATCGAGAATGGGCGTTTCGGAGCAGTGTGGTATAGGAACTACTTTCTCTGCGGCTGACTTCTTCCGGGTCCGAAGCGGTTGAGTGCTGAAATCAATCAAACTCAGAACCCCTCCGATAATCTGCACAGGAAGCGTGGACGTGCATTTCAAACGATTCGCCAAAAGGCCGAGAACTCGTTTCCACCACCGACGCCAGCAGTGGTCTATTTGTGCTCTATGCGCCGGAACGTCAAATTGATGCGCGGCAGGGTGATGCCCGGTTCCTTTGGAACCTCGTGCCTGAAGTTCTTCTGCGTGTCGCCGGCCATGATCAGCAAGCTGCCATGAGCCAGCCGCTCCGAGAATGCGACGGTTCCATCCCTCCGCTTGAGCCGGAACAGGCGTTCGGCACCGAGGCTGACGGAGGCGATTACCGGCCCCATTTCCGGCTCGTCATCCGCATGGAGCCCAACGCTGCCGTTTCCATCTCGGTACAGATTGCAAAGCACCGCGTTGTAGCCCGCGTTCGGCACGCCGGAGTTGGCATAGGCCGCCAAGGGAGTGGCTTCTTCCACGCGGAGTTTCAGAGAGAGTAGTTCCGGTATCCA
>DATNKA010000373.1:0-3491 GCA_035603655.1 Candidatus Acidiferrales bacterium
TTCGACGACACCATGTACTTGAGGCGGTTCGGCAGCGATATTTTCTTTACGTCAATCCGCGGTCATATGTACTCTCCCTGCGGTCAATTAGACCGAGGATGAGGTATCATAGCACGCATACGCTACGCTACCGTACCGTATCTAATGACCGAAGAGTTGTTTTACCTAGTGCAGCAAGAAAAAGCGCCGATGTAGGGTCCGACAAGATTATCGTCCTAGCCTTCTACGCGGTGGCGCTTCAAATGACTGAACTCCGTCACGGAACGGTTGCCGCGCGCCCTTGGGGTGGTCCGATGTGAAGAATAGGCTTCAGTTAGGGATACTCCGCAACCAAGCAAGAGGAGAACACGCATGGATCGTTTTGGAATTTTGGCGCTGCTCGAAGCAAGAGCAGGCAAGGAACAGGAAGTCGCAGATTTCTTGACATCCGCTAGGCAGCTCGTACTACAAGAAGCCGGCACCTCAACATGGTTCGCGTTTCAAACCGGACCCGCCACCTTCGGGATCTTCGATACTTTTACGAATGAAGATGGCCGTAAGGCCCACCTGACGGGCGAGGTTGCCAAGGCACTCTTTGCGAAAGCTGAGGAACTCTTCGCGAGCGAGCCTCAGATCAGTATGGCGGATTTGCTTGCGACAAAGTGATGTCTGCGTGGCCCCGCTTCTATAGCCCCTGACGCGTCCGGGGCTTCTTCTTTTGCGTCGCCGGGAGAACCCCGTTCGGTTTCTCCGGGCGCCGAGCGCGCTGGAAACAAGCCACACCATTTCGAAGAAATGGTGTGGCTCCAAGGCTAAACGGCAGACATCCCACCATCGACTGCCAGCTCAACACCGTTCACGAAGCTGGCATCGTCGGACGCGAGAAAGAGAGCTGCGGCCGCGATCTCCTCCACTCGGCCCAATTCCTTGCGCGGAACACGCTGCTTGTAGCTCTCTTTAGCTTGCTCCGGTTGCTGCCGGATCGCGGGTGTGTCAATGACGCCTGGGCTTAGGACATTCACGCGGATACCTCTCGTCTTTAGTTCTTCGAGCCAAACGCGAGCGAACGAATGCAGAACGGCCTTACTTCCGCTATAAACCGCCATTCCCGGAATGCCCATAACGTTGACCACGGAGCCGTTCATAATGATCGAGGCATTGTCTCTGAGGAGCGGGAAGGCCTTCTGGATAGTGAAGAACGTTCCACGTGCGTTCAGATCGAAGATCGCATCGAACTGTTCCTCTGACACGGAGCCAAGCGGAGCAAAGCCAGCTAGTCCTGCACTCGCAAAGACGATGTCGATGTGTCCTTTCTCTTTCTTGACCGTCTCATAGAGTCGGTCAAGATCACCCGTTATCGATGCGTCCCCTTGCACGCCAGTCACATTGCTCCCGATGAGGTGCACGGCCTCATCGAGCTTGTCCTGTTGACGGCCTGTGATGAATACGTAAGCTCCCTCCTGAACAAACAATTTTGCTGTCTCGAGAGCCATTCCCGAGGTTGCTGCGGTTATAACGGCGATTTTTCCATCAAGCTTTCCCATATTTCTCCTTTCGAGTCCCGGCACCTTGGCGAGAGACTTGCCTTGAATGCATGGTATCTTTATACTACGATACAGTAGCGTAGCATTACGATGACATTGGTGGTGCCTCAACCAATAGGAGAAAGGTAGGTAGTGGTATGGAAGCAACAATAAGTTCGTCAGCGGTGCGATGTTCGACTCGATCAAAGCGTATCGGATTGGTCTGCACCGTGATTATGGTTGCGATGGCTGGTGTTGGCGGCGTACTAGACCTGGCTCAGTACAATTTTCCACTTGCTCGCGGACTCGGGATGCCCTGGTTCGTAGGGATCATTCTTGGCGTCTGCAAGTTGCTGGCTGTTGCCACGTTTTTGACACGCCGTGTTCCGACGCTCCGTGAGTGGGCATACGCCGGCCTCACTTTTGGGCTACTCGGTGCGGCGGCTTGCCACATCCTAAGCCGCAGTCCGGTCTACTACGCAGTTCCGGCTCTGTTCGACTGGTCGTTTGTCATTGCTTCTTACCTTCTGTGGCATCGAGCTCCAAAGGAGGTCCGCTGATATCGGGAACTCCGATCCGTTGTCCATTGTCAGAAGGCAGTCGCGGCTACACGTATTCGGTCAAGACTCGCCGGAGTCCGGGGGCGTCCGCTGAGCTCTGAATTGCCCTTACGGGTGAATCATGAGTCTCTGTCGGAACTTAGTCGCCGATGTCCCAAAGTAACTGCCGCAGTCTCTATCAACGAAGTAAGAGCATTCGACTAACAATGGAGGTAAAGAGGGTGGAACTGAAAGGCAAATTCGCAGTCGTGGCAGGTTCAGGAGGCAGTATGCCGCAAAAGAGTGTGAAGCCGCCTTGGCTTGACCGAACGTCGTTTCCGTTCCGAAGCCGATTTATCGAAATCGATGGAAACACGGTCCACTATATCGACGAAGGAAGCGGGCCAGTGCTCTTGCTGCTACACGGCAATCCCACTTACTCGTTCTTGTACCGTCACATCGTTCGGATTCTGTCGCCCCATTTCCGTTGTATAGCTCTGGATTATCCGGGCTTCGGACTCAGTTCGGAAGGTCCCGGTTACAGCTTCAAGCCGAGACAGCACTCAGATGTCGTGGAGAAATTCGTCCTCGCCCTCCGACTTCAAGAGATGCGCCTGATGGTGCAGGATTGGGGCGGCCCTATTGGCCTTGGCTTCGCAGGCCGCCATCCGGAGTTGGTTCATTCCTTATTCATCGGCAACACATGGGCATGGCCAGCGCAAGACGTAAAGCACATGGCCCGATTCTCCAGGGTCGTAGGAAGTCCGATCGGAGGCTTTCTCATTGAGAGGTTTAACCTCTTTGTCAATCGCCTGCTGCCGAATGGCATCAACCGAAAGCTTTCCAAGGCTGAAATGGCCGCGTATCGAGGTCCATTCCCAACGCCAAAATCTCGGCGTCCCCTAGCCATTCTGCCCCGGGAGATTCTCGGTAGCCGGGATTATCTATGTGAGGTTGAAAACGGGCTCGAAGGCCTATTCGATAAACCAGTGCTGCTTTTGTGGGGGGACGCCGATACCGCTTTCACGGAACATGAGCGCAAACGGTTCGAGCAAAAGTTTCCGGGAGCGGTAACCTGCGCGCTGCAAGGGTCAAAACATTTCATTCAGGAATGTGCCCCGGAACAGATTTGCCAAGCGATTCTCCTGTTTGAGGGGAGTCCGATGGCGGTGTGTGCCTCTAAGGAGAGTTGATCGTCGTCTGAGCTTCTTGGCAACGATGCGTATCGGAACAGAATCAAGATGGAGGGGGAGCGTGCTGCGCGAGAGCTTAAGCTCACAATCAAGAATACTGGTGTCTCTCCCGCTCAACTCCAGGCGGTATCAGCGAGAGCGGTTTTGCAGGAGTACGGATCACCTGCGCGAGAAAACCCTAAGTACGATGAGGTGCGCGGCCATGCGCGCCTTCATGGCGCCCAGCCCAAGAACAGAAATTTTGCTCATGTAACCTT
>DATNKA010000374.1:0-5219 GCA_035603655.1 Candidatus Acidiferrales bacterium
GCTTTCAACCGAGAAAGGAATTGCGTTGGGTTTGAACTCGGCTTTTGCCCGTCCGTCCCCTCCGATATGGTCCACAAACGTGACACCGGGAAATTCATGGTGAATCTTGTCGTAGAGATTGCCCGGGATGAACCGGCTGGAATCGAAGATGGTGATCGATGATTCCGGCACTCGTCCCGGACCGGTCAACTGTCGGGCGAGCGAAAGGATCAAGTGGGGCGAGGAGTTCAGGCGTTCGATCGTGCCATGATCCGTTGTGTTGTTCAGGTTCGCCTTGATCGCAATCTTCTCCCCAACTCTGTATCCGGCTTTGCCGCGACGATGAGTGCGATTGAAGTACTGAAAGATGGAGGCCCATGCCTGGGCGTCGCTTTTTTGATTTGTAAGACCGCAAATGGACCGGGAAACCATGCGGTCAATTACGGACTGGTCATTGTGGGCATCAGTCCACCACGAACCTGCGCCATCCCAGGTCACCGCCGCCGGATCGTGCGCCCAAGTGACTCGGCCGGGAACGACGCCGCGAGGAACTCCTGATGGGGAAAGCGGCTCGAACAAGGAGGGCCGCAGGTAGGTGGCAGCTGCAAGAGCCATGGCGAATTGTCGGCGCGTCATATCCATTTTGACTTGCTCCTCTCGCACAAAATCTTACGGTTCCGCGGATCATTTTGCCTGAAAGCGCAGAAACCGCTGCAGCCCTTGACAGACAGCACGGTCTTGCGTTGGGGACCGGTCGTTGCAGCGCGGGGGAACTCGCACTGCTGAGTGAATTGTACCGAACGACGCAAGTAGAATCCTCAGCTAGGATGTCGTTACGTAAGAGTTCGTTCATCGTCTCATTCGCCCTTCACTCGTGACCATGAACCGACTCGACCATGGCCCGGGCCAAGTCGTCGCCCCGAATCAACTGGTTGGGGAACGGCATCCGAAATGCTGCGTAGACCCCGCGCCAGCAGGCGGTAACTGAAGTTTGGTCCCTTTCGCGGCTGTGCCCTTCGTGTTGAAGCCTGGGAGAGCTCTACTCGAACTAGCTGTGGCTATTATGCCTCTAGTTGAGCTAGGGGTTGCGGAGGGAACTGCTCTTAGGCTTAGGCCGACTTGCCTCAGATGTTTGTCCAGTTTACGAAGGACCAAGAATCCCGACGTCTCCCATAATCCATTTGTCTAAAAGCAAATAGCTGCATTGCTGATCCGCAGGCCAAAGGAGCTCCAGGCAAAAATCGAGGACCAAATTCGGATTGACCTTCCCGACAGTTTCTCAAATGAGCAAATGGCAAGGCCAGAAAACAGCCGGATCATCAAGTAAAGATTCGTAAAAGACAGTGCGATTTTACAACTCCTGCTGTCATAATCTGATTCGTATAAGGGTCTTCCATGTCGAAGTTGATACGTGGAGAAGCCGTGCTTAAAGAACGCCTGATTGTAACGATCCTGGGCTTCGTCGGCTTGATCGCCGTTTCTGCCGTTGCGCAGAACGTCAGGGGCAATCAGAAGTGTCCATTATGCAACTGTGTACCAAGCTCCGCGCGTCCACGATGCGCCGTATCGTCACCAGCGTGGTATGAGAATGGACATTTCGATCCGGCGAAGCGGACACAGAAGCTGAGCAAGCAACTGAAGCTGACGGCAGACCAGCAATCGCAGATGCTCAACACCTTGGAGTCGGCCAAGTCGCAATTGGAGACCGCGCGGTCGGACCGGTCTCTATCCAGGAGGGTCCGTAAATGCAAGCTGGCAATGATCCGCCAGGCATCGAACGACCAGATCCGTGCATTTTTGGATAACAAACAGAATGCGAAATTAGTGCGGATAGAGAACTCGTACGCTTACCGTGTCGAAACGCCAGCGAATTGGTGGTGAGTCGGCATACCAGTTCATGACTGACGTTAAATCTCTATAGATGGGATGAGAAGGTCGATCCCCGATCACGAATTGCGTTAAGGAGAACGTCGTTTCGACGATCAACGCAAGGGAACAACAGCCGGGAGCAAACTAGAGAGAGGTTCTGATCGTTGACTCGACCACTGTGAAATTGCTTTCAGGATGAATTGCTGTCTCGCGGGACGACACTCAACTCATGGTGGTTTGGGATAGCGGTGTTCTTTTCTGGGTTGTGAAGCAGAGTGTTGGAGTGCCCGACAAGATCAGGACACGCGCGTCGACGTTCAGACTAGTTCGGCTTATTCGGGGTGACGGGGAAGTGAAAGCCGGACTTAGAAAAGTTGTATTCGAAGTACGCGTACGGATAGCTGTAACTCTGCCCCCGCGTGGTGGCGTTGAGAAATTGTCCGGTGAACATGCGGCCATAACCGAAGCCAAAGTTCAGTCCTTTATTCACTTCGTACTCGGCAACCAGATCGAGTTCGTTCCCGATGTGGCGGCTCGCGCCGGGATGGGCTGGAACTGTAATCGCTCCACTGCTGGCGTAGAAATTGTCCTTTGATGTGGCCAACCAGTAGCCTTCAAATTGCTGTTTGAGTTTCCACTTTGTTGTGGGCTCTTCTTCGACCCCGGTTCGGAACTGCACAAGGTTCCGACGGCCGACCAAATCGGCGAAGCCGAACTTATCATGATTCGAAGGATAGATCTGGTCAAAGGTATTCCACTCGTGGCCGTTCGGATTTTTCGTTCCCGACGCGTAATTGCCCTCGAGAAAAATGTGAGGGACGCCGTCGACCTTGCGAAATGTTTTGCTCATGCTGGCGTAGCCCGCCCATGCGGCAATGGAAGATGTGCCGAGCGATCCCGTCTGTCCGTCAAGTTCAGTGTCGTAATCGAAGGCCGCAGGCAGATCGCCCTTCCAGTGGAGACCAATGGTGACTTCATTGAGGTGCCCACGGTTAAGCGTCTCGGGAAGTTCAGAGCTCGAGGGGGCGACGCGCCAGAGAACGTAGGGCTCGAAGTCAGCCTTGGGGACGATGTTCTGGAAGCTTCCGTAAACTCCGTACATGTTGTTGCCTGGAAGTGCATTATGTAAGTCAGTGTTTTCGCCGGGCACTACTGAAGAGGCAAACACGCTGACTATATAGCCCGGATGATGAAGGTCAACCCGCGCGACGTTGAAAGTGCGGCCGACGTTAAGCCATTCGGAGGGGCCGATTACGCGTTCATCGCCGAAACGGAGAACCTGGCGGCCCGCCAGCGCATCTGCCCAACCTGACTCGGAACTGCCTACTTGAGGATAGGCCTGCCAAAGGGTCCATTTGTCTTCGTAGGGATTGGCATTGGCGATGTGGTAGTTGAAGAAAATACGAGCATCCTGCACTTCGCCATAGAGCAGCAGCCACTCCTTGGGCCTAACACCCAGCTTTAGGCGCAAGCGGTTCAGGAAATAGAAATCGTTCGTGTTGGTGAATCCGATTCCTGTCGGGCCTTCGAGTCGACCCCGATATTCCCCGCCGATGCGGAGCCAGCTGGGCAAAGATCGGTTCAGCTTGTGGACGGGAAACAGCCAATCCAGGGAATCATCGCTGCCGGCGTGGTCAGATGCGCGCGCGGAGCTCGAATCAGCGCTTGATCCGGAATCCGGGTTCGAGTCAGGAACTGCTTGAGCATTGATCAGCTGTCGAGCCATACACGAACCAAACAAGAGAACCAGGACGATACACCTTCGCATTGCAACCTTCTCCATCGGAGAGTGCGCTTTTGTTGCTTTCATCTGCAGTGCACTTTCGGTTCCAGGTACAGCATTGGCAGGCGGTTGGATTCGCGGCTATACGGAACTCTGACATTCTCTTGAGTGTCAAGCCGTCGACACTGAATGTCGAATTCGATCTCCTCGGTTGACACGCAGTGGCTGGTCTCACAGCAGGGAGCTCCGATCGTGAGATCTGTCAGACCATAACGATGACTGTTTTCCGCCGTCGTCGATCCGAACTCCCGGACCAGTGGAACCTAAGTTGCTGTGGCCTTAGATGGAGAAAGTTGGAGAACGACGGAGATGCAAGCCTTCAGCTTCGCGGCATCACGGTTCGTGCTGACAACCGTCGGTCATATCCAGCGACTATCTTTTTGGGGGACCGGCTTGGTTCAACGTTTCCGGAAATGCGGTTCCTTTCTACGTGGGTGGTCTGGCCTTCACGGCTTACGGCATTCATTAGTTTGCAATGGCCCATCAGCGCTATATCGATTCATGTGCTTAGCCGTCTGGCTGGATGGCGATCGCTTTCCTGTTCCTCGGCATAGTGGGAGTGGACGTTTTCCCGCGTGCGGGCGACACTCCCGGAATGATCACCGCCATCGGTTTGAGTTCGCTTCACGCGATCGAAGTTCCTACGCGCTGGTTCTCTCGGAATGCCGGTCACAGCCTTATCGGTCTCTAAGGGTTTGTCATTGGAATTTGGTTGCGTTCCTGCACATACCCATTTCGGTGGATCTCGGACTCGGTGCCCAAAGCATGGGTCTAGACAAATAAATCAAAGCGAGGTGTTACGACGGTGGACACAAGAAACAATCTTAACGATAAAAGTCCCGACAACGAGATTTCCCGGCGCGGATTCCTGGAAATTGGTTCGGCCGCCGCGGTCACCACGGCCGGAGTACTACTGGCCGGCGCCGCTAGCGGTCAGTCGTCAACACCTGGGGTAAAGATCGGGAGAACCACAACCCTCACTGATCCTGGTCCCACCGATAAGGCGCTTGATGCCGCCAATCCGGACTCGAACATCCCACCGCCGACTGACGCAGGTGGCGTGGCGACCTTTAAGTATCCTTTCTCACTTTCGAACAAGCGGATTTACGAGGGTGGATGGTCCCGTGAGGTCACGATTCGAGAGCTCCAGGTATCGACAACGCTGGCGGGAGTGAACATGAGGCTGGAGGCGGGCGGTGTCCGCGAGCTGCACTGGCACACTGCCGGGGAATGGGCGATTATGCTCAACGGCAGCACACGCATCACCGCCGTCGATGCCGACGGCAAAAGCTTTGTGCGCGACACCCACGAAGGCGATCTCTGGTACTTTCCGACCGGCATACCGCACTCCATCCAAGGGCTTGGCCCTGACGGAGGCGAGTTCCTTCTGGTGTTCGATGATGGCAAATTCTCGGAGTTTGCCACCGTTCTGCTGTCGGACATAGCCGCGCATACGCCGCGCCAGGTACTGGCAAAGAATTTCGGCGTGAGCCAGCCCTCTCTGCAAACCCTGCAGAAAGAACAGCTTTTTATATTTCGGGCTCCGGTGCCCGGTCCGTTGGCTGCAGATCAGAAGGTAGCGGCGGGG
>DATNKA010000375.1:0-9051 GCA_035603655.1 Candidatus Acidiferrales bacterium
GGGTCCTGATAAGTCACCTGAATTTTTTCGCGTTGCCGCAATTGGTCGAGGAGCGTAGAGATTGGGCGCGACAAGTCTGTCGGATCGCTCGAAATCGTGTGAGAAACTTGAGCGAATTGAACCGAGCAAAAGCGGGCGACAAGTATCACAGACAGCGGCTTGCAGAGCATTCCGCCTGCTCATTTCTAGGTGGTAGTTCTATAGTGATTGGAGTCTGACCATTCCGCACGCTGTCTCCTCTCGCCCCAGACCTTAATTTCGCAGCGGCGCCTTGTCCAGTGCAGCCTTCAGAGATTCGAACGCGCGTTGTTGATAGGGTTCGGCGGTCTTCCGCGTGAATACCGGGCCGACGCTTTGAACAAAGCCGCGAGCTGCATCGTTGTTGCCTCTGCGGTATGCGATTTCGGCTTGTGCCAGAGTTACGTCTGCGCCCCAATCCGGGTCGCCGGTGAGTTGCGCGACTGCGGGCACGTCGATCTGTGGCAAGAGCTTCGAGGGCTCCTCCAACTTACCCAAGCTGATCAGGCAACTTGCCAAGGTGTAGGCGGTGGCGCCGGTAAGACCGGCGCGGGGGCCAAAGGCTTTTGTCGATGTTTCATATGCGTTGCGCGCATTCGATACGCCTTCGCGATTGCGCCCTGAACGACATTGAGCGAGGGACGCATCGGTGAGCGTAGCGACGGCGAAGAAGGAAAGCGGTCCCTGCTTGCGCACGGCCAGTTCATGGATAGCCAAGTCGTCGCGGATCGCGTCATCCCACAGCTCAAGGCTGCCTTCCGATTGCGCGCGGGTGGAAAGTAACTGCAAAGTGAGTTCGTGGTCCGGACCCAGACGCGACACAAACTCCGGATAAATGGCGCTCGCTTCTTTAATCGCTTCAGCGTGTTTATTCTGAATCATGAAAGCCTGGGCCAGATTCAGGCGCACCCGCAAGACATGCGGACTGTCCGGGCCAGCGACTCGCGTGAAGTCATCGATCAGTCCGCGAAACAACTGCTCCGCCTTAGCTCCCTGGCCGAGGCGTATGTAGGAGAATGCCAGCCTTTGTTTGAAGGTCAAGCGAGCGCTCTCGTCGAATTCCGGCAGAGCATCCGCGTTGTCAACCGCCGCCTGGAAATTCTCGGCCGCAGCTTTGGCGTTGTTCTCAATGAGAGCGACCATCCCTCGCGCCGAGGATAGCCAGACCGCCACATCCGGTCGCGCATGGGGAAGCTTTGCGATCAGCACCTCCTCCTGGGCGAGGATTGTCTTCGCCAGAGGGAGCGAGTCCTTCTCGTAGCTCCGAGCTTCCAGCGTAGTCCGTTGCAATTGAATGATGAGTGCGTCCTGCGACAATTCGCCATCTACCTGTTTGAAAAGAGTTGCGGCACGGTCATACTCTTGTCTGGCATCAGGATAGTCGGTGCGATTATCGAGAGCTCGCGCGATGGTTTGGTGAAGGCGCGCGGCCACCAGAGGTTCGTCTTTGAATTTGCGGTCGATGCTGGGGGACGCTTGCTTGATCGCATCCATGAGCGACTCGCTGGATTTGCCGCTGGAAAATGGATTGCCGCGACCTAGCAGATCCTCAGAGAGAAACTGGTTGATGGAGTTGGCAATCGCGGTTTGGCGCTTGGCGATATCACGTTCGCGAACCGCTTTTCGATAAAGCGTGAAGCTAAGTCCCAATCCGGCCGCGAGCGCAATTACAGCCAGAACGGCCCAGGGGCGGCGCGCCCGGGACGCCGCCAATTTACGTTCGGCAATCTGTGCCCGGAGCTTTGTATTTTCCAGTTCGTCGCGCTTGATCCGGCGTTGCTCGAGGGTAAGCAAGCGCTCGACCAGATCAGCCGCACTATTAAGGCGCTTGGAAGGATCGCCGCACGCCGCATCTGCGATATCCTCGCGCAGGAGCGCATCTTGGATTTCCGCTTCCCAACCAGGCGCCAGCGGCTTACGGAAGTCTCCGATGATCAACTGGTACAGCATGACCCCCAGAGCATAGACGTCGGAACCGGCGCTCGGGGATTGCCCAGCCAAAACCTCGGGCGCGAGATACATCAAGGTTCCAGTTAAATTATCGTTGTCGATGCCAGCCGTCCGAGTGAACCCCAGGTTGGTGATTCCGAGTGAGTGCAGCCGCGACGGATCGAACAAAGAGGCGCTGCCAAAGTCCGCGATTCTGACCTGCCAGTCTCGATCGGCGCCGACGACAACCATGCCGTGCACGATCAGGATGTTCGCCGGCTTCAAGTCCTTGTGGAGCACGCCAATACCATGCGCGGCGGCCACTGCCTGGGCGATATCAATCAGGAGGTGCAAACGAGCGTCGAGCGGAATGTTATTAAGTCCGTTGTGCGCGAGCGCCCATTCCGCTAGGTCCGGGCCGGCATACTCGCTTTCGAGAAAAAAAGGAGGCGTTTCGAAATTCCATTCCAGGATGCGTACAAACTCCGGCCGGTCGCCGAGCGATTCCCGGAGGAAACGGGAAATCGTAATCTCGCGTTTCAAGCCTTGCAAGCGTACACCGTCGGCGGCGAACTTGAATACGCGCTGTTCGTGAGTCTTGGGATTTTCTGCCAGCCAGACTTCGCTGGAGCCGGAGACATCCATGGGCCGGGTGAGCCGCCACTGCTCTCGTCCAGGAACCAGGTCACCGGCTTTGAATCCGAGGTCGGAGCCCGCTGCCGCTACCGTCTTGCAGTAGACGGGCACGGCCAGCCGGTAGCCGACGCGAGGAACGGTAACAATCATTGGATGGTCTTCGTCCCCCATGGCCTTGCGGAGTTTCGACACGGCCGTCGCCAATGAACCATCGACTACCATCACATCCGGCCATACGGAATCCAGCAATTCTTCCTTGGTCACGACCTCCCCGGCGTGGAGAAGAAGCTGCAGGAGGATGTCCAGGGGCTTCGATTCCAGCTCCAATGACCTGCCCTTCACCCGCAACTCTCGCGCCAATTCGTCAAATTCGTAGTCAGCGAAGCGCCACAAGCGTCCAGAAGACTCTGCAACTTCCCGTGCAGTTCCTTTGTAATTCATAGACTTGGCCACTCTTTAGAATTCTTGAGAACTCCGTCAGGACAGGCAGCGGGGGATGGTGCAGACTGCTTGCTCAACGGCCGCTCGGTAAGCGGAAACATTGTGCCACGAAGCAGGGTATCGAGCACGAAAATTGTACAAGCGGATAGCCAAGTCAAGGGTGAAGCAGGAACGGCGAGCCACCGGGTTCTGATGATTCAAAACAATTTCACGTTGACACGGTCACTTGCCGGGGAGATGGTTCCGGCCTTCAGTCCGAATTGTCTCCCCCATGGCAGCTGCCCGCCGAGCCGTCTAATTCGCTTTTTCGCAACAAATCCATCCGAATATTGTCTTGAGGAGAGTTCATTATGAAACACCATGGAACCGTTCTATCGCTGCTCGCAGGGGCGCTACTGTTTGTCGCGGCCGCGAATGCACAGACCTATAAAATGCTTTACACCTATCCGAACACCGACGTTAACGACAGCGGAATCACATACCCCAGTGTCCTGTCGCAGGGCCAGGATGGCGACTTGTATAGCACCATCCAAACGAACGGGACTACAAATTACGGCACGGTTTACAAGATGACAACCGGTGGGGCCTACTCCGCGATTTACACTTTTTGTACGGAGGCAGCACCCTGCACCCTCAGCGGCGGGTACCCCACGGGGGGCGTGACACTGGGATTCGACGGAAACCTCTGGGGGACGACCAGCGGCGGTGGCAAAGATGCGGCCGGAACTGTGTTCAAGATCACACCCGCAGGAGCACTGACGAAGGTATATGACTTCACCAACGGCAAAGACGACAGCGCCCCGACCTACCCCCCTCTGCAAGGGCAGGACGGCAATATGTACGGCGTTTCCGAGGCACAATACAACACGCAGTACGGATCGTTGTTCAAGCTCACGACCAAAGGCGCAATTAGCCCTCATCCGTTCGACTACACCAATGGCGACAGCCCCAACCTCCCGGCACAGGGGAACGACGGCAACTTTTATGGGACCGCGCAATATGGTGGAGATGCAACCTGCAGGTGCGGAGTGGTGTACAAGGCGACGGCTGGGGGTACGATCACCGTGCTGCACAAGTTCACTGGGTATGTCAGCAGCACCGTCTACGACGGCTACAGGCCGCTCGGAATTCTGGTTCAGGACAGCGACGGAAATTTCTATGGAACGACCTACCAGGGGGGCAAGTTCAACTACGGCACGGTCTTTAAAATAACCCCAGCGGGTACCTACACTCTGCTCTACAGCTTCGGGAGCGTTACGGGCGATGGCTTGCTTCCCATAGCGGCCCTGACGGTTGGAACCGACGGCAACCTCTACGGGACTGCCTCCAAGGGTGGAAAAGCCGGTTATGGCGCACTCTACGAAATCACGACCGCGGGCAAGGAGAAGCTTCTTTACAGCTTCTGTGTTGTCGCCTGCACCGACGGGTTCGTTCCGACGACGCCTATGGTGCTGCACACGGACGGAATTTTCTACGGCAACACGGCCGGTAACTCGTTGGGCGGTTCGGTCTTCTATAGCCTCAAGACGGGATTGAAACCGTTCGTCAAACTGGTCACCTGGTCCGCGAAAGTTGGCGGGACGGTGGAAATCCTCGGTCAAGGTTTTACGTCCGCCACGGGGGTGACGTTCGACGGAGTGGCAGCGAAATTCGACAATATCTCCGATACTTACATGACGGCGGTTGTTCCCGCCGGAGCTAAGACCGGAGTTGTAACGGTAAAAACTTTCACCAGCACCATGGCAGGCGACCGCACATTCCTCGTGGTACCCCAGATTACGGGTTTCACGCCCACCAGCGGCAGGGTTGGGACTTTGGTGACGATCACCGGAGTCAGTCTTACTCAAACCACTGCGGTCACGATTGGCGGCAAGGCAGCCGCCTTCACGGTCAAGTCCGACACGCAGGTGACGGCCACCGTGCCTGCCGGAGCGAAAACCGGCGCGGCGATCAGCATCACGACAGCGGGCGGGACCGCCAGCTTCGGCAAGTTTGTGGTCGTGCCAGAGATTACAAGCTTTAGTCCGCCCAGCGGCCCGGTGGGAACATCGGTCACGATCACTGGAAATAGCTTTACCGGGACCACGAAAGTAACCTTCGGTGGGGTCGCGGCGACCAGCTACAAAGCAATCAGTGATACGCAGGTGGATGCGCTCGTCCCAGCCGGCGCAGCGACCGGGACCATCGCTGTTACCACTGCGGGCGGCACCGGAACCAGTGCAGGCAAATTCACGGTAACGCACTAGCCGGTCTTGCTTGCGCTGAGCAAGGCATGGCTGGGCCCAATCCGGCGCGATGTCGCCGCAGGATTGGCCCAGCCATCCCGGCACTGCTTCCTGGTGCGATTAAGGAATTCCAGCGCATCAACACGCCGCTCCGCTAACCTGCAGCCTGCCTTCTACGGGACTTAGTTAACAGCGCCGGATTCGTCCTCCTGCTATTGAGGCCGTCTCCGACTGCATCGCTCGTTCGATGTGCACTTTTCAGGTCCCATCGGCAAAGAACGCAGCGCATGGCTACGGTATAAACAAAATGCGCGTAGGCCGGACACTTGCTGTTCGTGCAGGCCTTGGTGATCATTGCGAGCGCCTCGTGAGGTGCCAGCCCTTAAATGAAAGCTGGACTAGGATCTAGCCGTGACGGTAGCACGCTTCCCTGGGTGCTCAACGCGGTTTTTCAACAGCAGATGATCTGATTTGTTTCTGTAGAGCGCGGCCGCATATCGACGGAAAATATGAGACGAAAATCGAGCTCACTTCCCTGCCAGAATCCGCTCGACCTGGAGCAAGTGGTTGATGTCGTGCCCGGCAAACATACGGACGATATGCGCGATGCTTTCCTGGCCGCGCTCGGAGTGCATTCCATAATGCTTCCACTGTTCGGGCGTCAGGGATTTTAGCAAGGCGAGGTTGGTTTCCCGGAGCATGCGAAATTGCTCGAGAGACTTCCGCGGATCACGCTTCTCGTAGTGTCCGCTGACGACCCAGGCATCCTGATCAAAAGCGGCGATGGGAGTACCCGGCGCGCCGAGAATCAGCCGCATGCGAAAACTGCAGACGATTTCCGTGTCTGCCAAGTGTGCAAGAATTTCGCTGGCGGACCATGTCTGCGGAGCTGGACGCTTGCGCAACTTGGCGGTGGATACGCCTTTGATGAGTCGTTCTAGTTTCTTGGCGGTGGAGGCCTGCACCGCTAGTGGTTGCTTGCCTTCTGCATAGCTGTTGATCCGCTGAGTGTACTGCTGTACGGTTTCTTTCACGTCGTCTGCCTCTCAGTCGCGTCGAGCTGCATCTTGGGTAGCGTCGAGCTTTGCCCTTGCGGGACAGCCCCTTCGACTCCGCTCAAGGCAAGCTGAGGCGGCTGTCTCCACATGAGCCATGACTAATTACTGGCCTTCTGTCCGGATTGAAACTTCGTCCACGGTCCTGCCTTCATGTCGCGCAAAAGCGGCTTCTGCCACGAGTACTCCGGATGCTGCTCAAGGAAATCAGCCGCCACAAAGTCCGCGCCACACGGATGGCCGGCGCGGGCTACAAAGCTCATATTGGCTGCCATCTTGCTGTCCGTCGCCTTTCCCTGCACTGCGCCCCCGGGATTATAAGCCTCCCATCCCCACTGCTTCATCCCGCGCGGGGAGGCATCGACGTGTCCGCAGAGGGACCGCTCGTTGGGCTGAACCTTTTCAACGTGAGAAGAGGTCTTCTCGAAGCTGTCGAAATGATCCGCAAGAAATCCCTCGGCCATCTCCACATCGATTGTTCCCTTAGCATGCTGGACCAGTTCGTCCGCGCGCGCGTGCCGCGCATTCATCGACGAAGACATATCTTGCGGATCGAAACCGCTGGTCTCTTCACGAATCAGCTTCGGATCGCGCGCAAAGTTCGAGCTGACGAAGTATCCATCCTTCGTCCTCCACATCGGCGTATTCTTCAACCCGAGTTCCAGATAGGCGATCTCGCCCGTCTTGCGGTCGCCGATCAGCCAATCGTTCGCATATCCGCCGTTGTTCCCTTCTTTGATCATTCGCACGTAGTCGTCGATGCTCTCGGCATACTGCAGCGCCTTGCGCGAGCGCATGAACTCCGGTTTGCCTTTCGGATCCCAACCCTCGAACTGAGCGATGGTCGTTTCGGTGATCATGATGCCAGCTGCGTTCACGCCGAAATCATCATCGCTGGTGATTACGCCGGGGAATCCGTCCATCAAAATGCGCTGGCCATGCTGCGGCAGAATATCGAAGATGACCACCCAACGCTCGCCCGCGAGATAGCTGGTCCAGTTATTGTGGGCGATGACGATCTGATGATCTTTGGTGTAAGCGCCGGTGGCGATGAACGCGCTGCAATTGCCGGGGGCTTTCAACTTCGGGGCGCGGGCCTGCTTTTCGCGCTTGTTGAGCCACGGCACGTAATAGTCCGGGACCTCCTCAAACGCGTTGAGTGCAACAATGTCATAGACATCCAGGTCGATGCCATGAGCCTTTACGCCATCGGCGATGCCTTGAAGCTCCTGCTGATACTCCAGATCGATATGCGGCCAGAGCATCTCGCGCGCCGTCTTGCGATAGAATTCCCAATCGCGCTGCGTCTGGTGCGTGTCGAAAAGCTTGATGGCGTCGAGTGCGTCGGCGATCTCGGGAGCCAGCAGGAACCCGTGCTGATAGCCGATTTCCGACGATGAGCCTTCCAGATGAACATAGGTCCAACCACCCTGCTGGAAGCGGTAAGCCTTCTGCAACCGCGCATCGGAGGAGGCCGAACTGCTTTCTTGCGCCTGCGCCGCAGACGATGACGCGATCGTTAGTCCTACGCCAACCGCAACCACACCAGCCATCCACTTCGCGACAACAAACCAGAGCCGCCCATGCCTCATGGAACCCTCATTCAGTCAGATGTATGCCGCAATCATCGGAGGCCATTCTAGCTTATCAACCACAAATAGCGACAAATAATGGTGGGATTGCTCGCTGGAGAATTCGGAGTGATCCTTTCAGCGGAATCCGGACACAAGAAAGCGGAGCGCGTCTTGCGCTCCGCTTTCTCATTTTCAGCGATCAGTTCTTAGCGTCCGCCACCGTGGCCACCACCACCGCCACCGCCACCGTGGAAGCCACCTCCGCCACCGGCGGCACCACCGTGAACTCCGCCGCTGAAGCCACCATTATGGCCGCCGCCCGATGCCACCACCGGCCCGGAGTGGAAAGCGCCACGCTCTGCCCCGGCCCCCGTGTAGACACCATGGGAATAAGCGCTGCTGCCTGCGTAGTGTTGTCCCGGTCCCCAGGCGTGCACATTCGCGGCGTTGAACGTGTGATAGAAGTGTCCGCCGTAGAACGGAGCCCGATATGCAAAAGCCGGCGAATAGAATCCCCAGCCGAACGGGCTGTAGAAAATTCCACCTCCGGGCAAAAAGGTGAAGGCCGAGAACCACGGATCCCAATACCATCCGCCCCAGCCCCATCCCGGACCCCAGAAGGCAGAACCCCAGTATCCCGGTGCCCAACCGTCGGCGGCGACGAGGCGCGCTGCGTCCACATTGGCTTCCGCGACGTAGTCCGATCGCAGACTACTCCAGCGATAAAGATCGTCGCCGTTGGAAGCCTTCTTGTCGAACTTCTGCGTTTTCTCTGCCGAGCTAGGCGCCAGAGCCAGTTCGTGTCCCGCCTTCAGTTTGATCTGTTTGTCACCTTCCTGAACCGTGGCCTCGCCATCGAATACGCGTATTTGATTGTGTTGCAAATCGAAGTCGTAGAGTCCTGGCTTCAGGATTTTCGCACTCGCGCCGCCTTCATCAACCCGGAGTTCGTTCTGAGGGTAAATCTGGTCTACCTCGATCATGATGTGACCCTGGTCGAGGTTCAACTCCGTATTCGTAAGACCAGCTGCAATCATCTTGACGGAGGTGTTGTCTCCCGCGCGCAGAAACACGCCCGGGATCAAGAGAATTTCCGCCTTACCATTCTCCGTATTGAGGGACTGTCCAACTTCCAGAGTGGATTTTCCTATCGAGTTGTGGTCGACGGATTGA
>DATNKA010000376.1:0-7791 GCA_035603655.1 Candidatus Acidiferrales bacterium
ACTCAGCCGATGAGTGGCGTCGGGGGGCGTCCAGTTCACGAGGGATCCGAAATAACCAAGTCAGCTGATTTTCTCCGAGGCTCTTTCCTGCGCTGATCGATGCGATGTGACCAGTTGCAGCCCGCATCCCCGACCGCGTCAGTATAAATACCATCACCGAACACATGTGCGTTTGGAATTGCACTGTCATTGTGCAAATTCTGGTATGTACTCCTCGAGTGTGCGCTTCTCTAGCAGATACACTCCCTGCTGGTGGTTTGTCATGCGACAGAATTCAGCGACGAAGAAGCCCGATTTCATGGCCTCGGCAAATCCCCATCTGGTGGCAAGCCGCCACTCTCGCGCGAGGTCAGCGTTTTTTTGCTCGATTGACAAAATGTCGCTGGGAATCTCGATCGCGGTTCGTTGACTATGCAAGGCGTCAGCCAGATTGGCACGGTGGGGGCGGCCATCGCTGCTCAGACTAACCAAAGGCGAAAGCGACTTCAGCGTCCGCAGCATATCGGGTCGGGGATCTTTTCCCTGCAGTCGATCCTGAACGCGCTGGCTAATAATTGGCCACCTCACCCACAGCCGGTCGGTGCCGTTGCGGTGCAAAGCGCTGGAGGTTTCGGCTCCGTAGAAATCAACTTTGTAAGAGTCTGAAACTACGCCGAGTTTTGCAAAGTTTAGATGGGCATTCCTACTCTGCAGAGGGTCGAATGTCCAAGTAATTTCAGCGATCTGCAGATTGCCTACGCGCATGCCCAAAACCCGCACACGCTGTGCCAATTTAAGTTTGTAACCCAGATCCAAACTGCGATAGGGCTCTCGAACGGCGAGCATATGGGAATGGACGGCTGCGCGCTTGCCTTCTATTCCCAAGAATCCGAAAGCGAAGCCGACCAGCTCTGTCCCATCAAAGGCACCCAGCCATACGCCACCGGCTTCCCGCGTGGCAATAGCTAGCGCCAGCGGCATGGTGTCGAGATCGGAGAGCTTCCAGACTTCTCTCTCGACCGCCTCTACCAGTTTAAGATCGTCAAAGGTCTCAAGATCACGAATCGTGATGACCGCGTTTGATTTCGCTTCTGACATTCCGCTAATCGAACAATATACGCGATAGTGGGCCACCATCTCAGCACTGACTGCGCCGCAGTTAAAAGTCCAAACCACGGCGTGCTGCTGACAATCTCCTGAATGGAGTAGGATTTGACAGCTATTCCCATTGTCGCGGGACGCGTTGTCAGGTCGCGGTATGCCGTTGCGCAAGCGGATTCTATTGCCTCAATCCATTTCGCGGATTGGCGATATGCGAATATGTAGCCCAAACCGGGGCAGGAATCCGTTGCGCTATACCGCCAACGTGCTCATGCGGACACGGTTTAATTGTCGTGACCGGCGCCTCAGCGGATCAGGAGTTGCGAGTGACGCAGATCAGCTCGGTAAGATTAAAGACAGACGGGAGCGGAATAGTTGGCTCCGACGATGAAAGAAAGCCGTGGCGTACGGCACTGGAAACCCGCTTTGCCCAAGCCTAGCCGAATCCTAGCGCCAGTCGTCAAGGACTGATTCCGGACGACGTGCTCGTGTACATGAGCAAACCGGTCACGGCTGATACCGAGGTTTGGGGGCCCATAAGGGTAACGCTATAGGCGGCAACCACCGCAAGAGACACCGACTTTACCGCTAAGTTGATCAACCTGTGGGAGAACGGATTTGCCGAGAGGCTGTCGGACGGAATCGTGCGCGCCCGATTCCACAACGGCATGAGCAAGCAGGAATTGGCTCAACCCGGTGCGGTCTACGGGTACCACATCGATGCTTGGAATACCTGCGAGATGTTTAAGGCGGGGGACCGCATTCGACTGGAGAGCTCGTCGTCGGCATTCCCCAAGTATTCGCGTAACTTGAACACCGGAGAAGCTCTTGGCAAGAACAGTGACATGATCACGGCCGAGCAGACGATTTATCATGACGCGCAACATCTCTCGCGCGTGACGCTACCGGTGATACGCTGAGCCCGCACAATTGCTCCGTCGAGGCGGGAAGCAACGGCTGCCACGATACCCTGCAGCGGTGATCGATAGAAGAACAGCGCGCCTTCGCAAGCGCTCACCATTACTGTGGGCTTACGCCCATCTGGAATGGGATATTGACCTCACGCACCGGTTGGTCGATTCCGCCTGGCTGCGAGGGAGCTTCGAGGCCGTCTGTGAGCAAGTAAGACCGCAGCGAAAGTGAGCTGGTGGCAAAGTTTTCGAGCGCTGTGATGTAGGAGACTTCCAGCTGCATGAGCGTTCTCTGGGAGATAAGTACCTGCGGGTAAGCCGCAGCCATCTCCTGATATTTTTTGGTGTACATCTCATACGCCTTTTGCGCCCTCGGTATCATCTGGTTTTTATAGCGCTCGACCGCGATTTGCGAAAACCTGTAGTTCTGGACGACGCTTGCCGCCCGTTCCCGCAAAACCAGCTTCACGCGTTCTACTTCGCGCTTCGCCCTCTCTGTATCAGCTTTAGCGGTGGCAATGTTTCCCTGGTTGCGATTAAAAATGGGAATTCTCACTCCGACGTCGGCGAAGCCCTGTAGTCCGACAGGGCTACCGTCAGACAACAACTCGCCATTCTGCTGCATTCCGCCGCGGAGTTGCAGGTCGGGAATCGGTTCCCGCTTCGCACGTGCCAAGGCTGCTTCGGCGCGTTTCACGCCCAGTTCAGCGATTCTCACAGCCGGACTCTCATTGACGATTTTCTCCACTAGTTCGTCCGCATTGACGGTCGGGGTGTCCTCGAGTTTTCCTTCGAGCTTTATCAAAGGAAGCCGCGGATTCCCCACGACTGCGGCCAGTGCTTTCCAAACTCGCTGCTGGTTTTGTTCGGCCATGGTGACCGCGAGTTGTGCCTGCTGTGCTTCCACTTCCGATTCCAGCATGTCGGGAGCATCCGCTTGGCCCACGTTCGCAAGTTGATGGGAGGTCTCAACGGCATCGTCGGCCAGCTTGCTGAGATTCTGCCGTAACTCCAGCGTCTGCTGGGCTGCCAGCGCTTGGATGTAGGACATCCGGACGTTTGTGACTACGCGCACTTTCTGTTCGTCGGCCTCTGTCTCTGCCTGTCGGAGTTCCTGGTCAAAAATCTTCCGATTCAGTCCTAGCTTTCCACCCATCACGATGTCCTGCTGAACGAAAACCCCTTGCTCGCCTCCGTGAAATGATCCGCCTCGGATCTGTTCGCCCTGGTAGCCGACGGTTGGGTTCGGGTAGAGTCCCGACTGCTTCTTCCTGCCTTCCGCCGCTTGGATGTTGGCGGCCGATTGCCGGAATGTCGGGTTGTTCTGTAAGGCCATCTGTTGCAGTTCTTCGAGCGTGACCGTCTTCTGCTCGGAAGCTGAAGTTTGAGCTCTCCCTGGCAAGACGACCAGTGATAAAGAGACCCCAAACCAGAGTACGAATCGGGCTGCACAATGGACCGGTGACACTTTTTCGGCGCTCACTTCCATAAACTGCACCGGCAGAGTCAGGTTATTCATGTTTGTGCTCCATCCCCGGCATCTCCATCTTCATTGGATTATTGCCCTCCTGCTTTTTTCGAAGCTCCATGATTTGGTCGTATTTGTCTTGCGGGAGCACACGTACGAACGTCATCATTCCCGCCATGAAGCCGCTCCAACCGGGCCGCAAGCCGAAATTTTCTGGCTTGTCGACCATTTCATCCATCGCCATCGCCGGACCTTCCATGAAGGCATCCTGCGGAAAGCCCGGCACGGAATTACCATCCTTGCTTATTTCGGGCTTGGCCATCTGCATCCCTCGCGGCTGCATGTCGGGCATGTCTTGGTGCGGCATCGGATTCTCGGCTTTCAGAGGAGAATTTGACACGGTTTGCTCCGCTGTCGAACCGACTCCCATTCCGCGACCCAGGCTCGGACCGTTTTCCTCGGAGGTTGCACTTCCCTCCCGCAGCATTCCCATGCCGTGCTCCATGTCGAGGCCAGCAGGCATCCCATTTCGGCGTGACATCAGGCCGACCATCGACGACATCTGGTTCATCATGTGGTGGGGAAGATGGCAATGCAGCATCCAGTCTCCGGGATTGTTCGCCACAAACTCGACATCCCGAGATTGCGCCACTCCCACCAGCACCGTGTTTCCCGGTCCCCATGTCGAATAGGGCTGGCGGCCGCCTTCAGTCCCTGTAACTACGAATTGGTGCCCATGAAGGTGGATCGGATGGTGATCCATCCCCAGATTGATAAGGCGGATGCGGACGCGCTCACCGTGCCGCACGATCAAAGGAGTCGTCGCCGGCCCCGCTTTGCCGTTGAGGGTCAGCCAATTGAACTCCATGTTCATGGAGTTCGGCACCTTGATGTTCGGCAGGATGGCGTACTCCTGCATGATGATTGCGAAGTCTTTATCGGCGCGCGGCTTGTAGGATTCCCTGGGGTGCATGATGAACGCGCCGATCATGCCCATCATTTCTTGCATCGCCATGTGCGAGTGATAGAAATAGGTACCCTCCTGCTGGAGCGTGAATTCGTAGACAAATCGGCCACCGGGAGGGATGGGGTCCTGACTCGAACCGGGCGCTCCGTCCATCTCGTTCGGGATTTCGAAGCCGTGCCAATGCATCGATGTCGCTTCGGGAAGGTGGTTGTCCACGATGATCCGAACGCGATCGCCTTGGTTCACTTGAATTGTCGGCCCCGGAGCGCTGCCGTTGTAACCCCAGAGGTCAACCATCCGGCCAGGAAATATCTCCTGTTTAACCGGCTCGGCGACGAGATGAAATTCCTTTATGTTTCCATCCATGCGCCACGGAAGTTGCCGTACATCGGGCGTTTCCACCGAAACGATCTGACTGTTGCTGCGCTCGTTCGCGTGGCTCATGTGCTTCATGTCCATGTCGATGCCGGTTCGGTTCACATGCGGCGCTGCAAACAGGCGAGGTGCGGCCGCCAAACCGGCGCCCAGGCCAAGAGTATTTCTCAGGAAATCACGTCTATTTTTCATAATTCTTCCTCTTCAAGAGTTGACGGATCCAACTGTCGACAGAAACTCAATTGGACATTGGATCGAAGAAAGATGCACGGCCAGCCGATCGACACTATGTCGCTGCTGTGGCTATACCGTTACGAGGAGGGGGCAGCTCAAATGCGCAGGATGGAAAAAGAAGCAGCACGTACCGGGCGCGGAGCGGGCGGTCCGCTGTCCACACCCCATACGGCGATACAATTCGGGGCCAGAAACTCGATCGTTTTACTTAGGACGCTGGCACTGCTCCGGACTACCGTCACTTCAGGGACAACTTTTCTCCAAACGTTGAGGCCTTCCGCAGTGGCGCAGTTCGCCCGGCACGATTGCGACAACGACACCGCACTCACATCCTCAACACTTAAATGATCCATGGCTGAGCGATCGTGAGCCATTCCCGGCATGTTGTTTGAAGGCCTACTGCAGTGTTGCCGACTCTCCGCCGGCGGGTGGCGTTCGCACATGAGCGCACACAATCCGGTCGGCGTGATCCCGGCCAGCAAGACCGTCAGGAGAACTATCGAAGTTGCAGTTCTTCGAGGCACTTTAGAAAACTGTACCTTAGACTGTATGAGACGTGCAAACCTGCGCCACAGCAACACTGATTCGACGGCAAGCAGCAGTCCGACTAGGTTCAGAAGATCGCGAGCTCCGCTTTGCGCCTGGGGAAAGAAGAACAAGGAGCATGTACTGAAAGAGAAGTTTCCTCAGAAAGAGGTTGTTTGAACGCACAGATTGCGACCGACTGTCGGATTGTGCAAAATTGAATGTTGACGCGCTTTCAAAACGCTCTTTAGCATAGGACATAAATCGAGATTTTCATACGCGCAATTCACAGCAATGGATGTTCCGGAGTGCGGGGAGTCGGATCAAGAATAATGGTGAGTATGAGCAGACTGTCTAATAAAGTGGCCATAGTGACGGGCGCGTCTAAAGGCATAGGCGGTGGGATTGCAACGGCCTTGGGAGCTGCGGGCGCCCGCGTGGCCGTGAACTATTCCTCCGACCGGGAAGGCGCCGAACGCGTCGCTCAGGCGATCACCGCCAACGGGGGCGAGGCGATCGCGGTCGGGGCCGACGTGTCCAAGGCCGCAGATGTCGGTCGGTTATTCAAAGAAGTGGACTCTGCGTTCGGAAGACTGGACGTTTTGGTCAATAACGCCGGGGTATTCCGCTTCGGCACCTTCCTGGAGATCACCGAAGAGAGCTTTCACCGCCACTACGACGTCAACGTTCTCGGGGCGATTCTCACCGCGCAGGAGGCGGTCAAGCGGTTCGGGGCCGACGGCGGGAGCATCATCAACCTCAGCTCTATCGTCGGCTCGCATCCGGTGCCGGGAGCCCTGCTGTACGCTTCCACGAAAGGCGCCATCGAAACCCTGACCAGAGGATTAGCGCTCGAACTGGCGCCACGCAAGATACGCGTCAACGCCATCGCTCCCGGTCATACAGAAACCGAAGGCAATGTAGCCGCGGGGACCTTTGAGGGTAGTGCTGGCGCCGTTCTGGCTGGGAAGACCCCGCTCGGCCGGCTCGGTCGCGTCACGGATATCGCCCCGCTGGCGGTGTTCCTGGCGTCAGACGAATCAGCCTGGATCACCGGTGAGGTCATCCGTGCCGCAGGCGGTCTCGTTGTAGCCACCTGAGGGTGATGGCTGAACTCGCAATATCAAGCTCGGTTACGCAACACAGAGAGGAGAATCCTATGCAACTTCAACATGACTACCTTGCTGCTTATCACAACCTGAAGCTGACACGAGATGACAAGGGTGTGCTGGTTGCTGAGTTCCACGGCAACGGCGGCCCGTTCATTATGAGCGCGCAAGCTCACACGGAATTTGTCGAGGCCTTCTACCGGATTTCGCAAGATCGGGCGAACAAGATCGTAATCCTCACGGGCGCTGGCGGGGAGTTCATTACCGATGTCGATTGGTCTTCTTTCGGCGATGTCGGCGATCCCGGCGTTTGGAGCCAGGTTCACGACGAAGGCGTTCAGGTTTTGGAAAACATAGCCAACATACGCGTGCCGGTGATCGCGGCTATCGAGGGACGCGCCCATGTGCACTCAGACTACGCGCTACTTGCGAGTGTAATTGTGGCAGGGGAGGGTGCAACCTTCCAGGATGTCGCCCACTTCGGCGCGGGGGTTGCGCCCGGTGACGGAATCTTTACGACTTGGAGCTATCGCGCGGGAGCGGGACGAGCGGAGGCGTTCCTGCTCAACCCACAGCCGCTCACGGCGCAAACCGCGCACGCATGGGGAGTGATTGCAGAGGTTGTGCCGAACGGTACGGCGCTGCCCCGAGCACGGGAATTGGCCAAGTTGTACTTGAAGGCTCCCGAAGTGACCCGCCGCAATACACGCGTACATTTCATTCAACCGTTGAAGGAGCGTATTGTCCGAGAAGTCGGCTATGGACTGTCGCTCGAGGGAGCGTCGGCCGCCGATCTTGTCAAATCAATGCAAGCCAAGAGCTCAATGCAAGCCAAGAGCGAACCTGTCGCTAAGAAAGGAAAAGTCGCATGAAGAGCCCCGAGACTTCCGCATCCGCCCAGGTTCCTGACACCTCGCAGCCGGAAGAATTCGATCTGGTGATTCTGGGTGGCGGTACGGGCTCGACCGTCGCTGCGTGGACGTTTGCCGGCGAAGGGAAGAGCGTCGCGGTGGTCGATCGCAAGTATATTGGCGGGTCTTGCCCCAATATTGCGTGTCTTCCGAGCAAGAACATTATCCATAGTGCGAAGGTTGTGGACTACTTTCGCCGAGGCAAAGAGTT
>DATNKA010000377.1:0-11377 GCA_035603655.1 Candidatus Acidiferrales bacterium
GCACCTTCGGATCCACTTCTCGTCGCGCCTGATCAATCAACGCATCCACCTTCGGATTCGAATAGAAACCCCGGTTGGCGCCGTTCGGCGGGAATCGTGAGGAATGAAATACATAAAAAATGTCTGGATCCTGATTGCCGCCGACCCAACGCAATCCGTACAGCTGAAATGCCCCGCTAACTACGTCGGCGAGAAAAGTTGCTGACTCAAAACTGCGAATATCGAGCACAATCCCCACCTCGCGCAATTGCTGCTGGATCACGGCGACCATGAGGCGTGTGCTCTCGGTGGTGGAAGTCTTCATAGTGATGTGAAAGCGAACGCCATTGATTGCGGGATAGCCGGCGGAATCGAGCAGCGCGCGGGCTTTTTCGGGATCGTGATCGTAAGCAGGGACATCGCCGTTATAGGCCCAGCTTTGCGGGGGAAGCACGCTGTGGGCTGGCTGCGCCCATCCACCCCAGAGATATTGAACCATGGGACGTCGATCGATGGCGTAGGCGATGGCTTGCCGGACGCGCACATCTTTCAAGATGGGATCGCGCAGGTTGAAGCCGAGGTACTGAATCTCTGTGCCGGGGGCGTGTTCGACGGCGATAAACGACTCGCGCTCGAGAGTGTGAACGGTATCGGGTGTGAGCGCGTTGATGGTTAAGTCGCCAGAACCTTTGCGGAGTTCAAGGGCTTCGGTGGTTGCGTCAGGCACCACCGCGAAACGCACGCGGGGGAGTTTGGCCTTTTCGCCCCAGTAATCGTTGTTGCGTTCGATGATGAGTTCTTTGTCCGTTTCGGAGCTGACGAACTTGAATGGTCCGGAGCCGATGGGATGAGTGGTCACTTCATTTCCGCTGCCGAACGGGACGATGCCGATGGCACCGTCGGAGAGATTCCAGGGCAGAGCAGCGTCCGGTTCTTTCATGCGAAAAATGACCGTGTAGTCATCTGGCGTCTCGATGTGATCGACAAAGCGATACGTCGCGGTTTTGGCACTGCGAATCTTTCCCGTGAGCAGGGAATCGAAAGTCCACTTCACATCGCGCGAGGTGAGTGGGCGTCCGTCATGAAAAGTTACGCCCCGGTGCAGGTGGAAGATGTAGGTCAGGGGATCGGGAATATCCCAGCGCTCGGCGAGCCCGGGTGCGACATCGAGGTTCGCGCCGCGCGAAAGGAGATCGTCGAAGATTAAGTCGTCGATGCGCTCGGACTGTGCGTCGACTCCGATTCGCGGGTCAAGATTTGTCGGGCTTGATTCGATCAGCATGACCAGCGTGTTGGGATCGGGCCTGCTAGAGCAGCAGAGCAACGAAAGCGACAGGGCAAGCGCTGCCAGAGTAGCGAGCGCCGGACGACCTGATCGAGCGCAGCGCATCAGCGGCAGTCCAGACACATCTGGTGAAGGGTGTTGACGGTTTTCCAATTGCGGGTGGTGGCCTCGACGGATAGCACGCGGTCCAACGGATGCTTCCACAAGCTGCTGCCGGATACTCCATTGGGAAAATAAAAATAGACTTCCTTGCCCAGACAGCGAGATTGATCCGGCTCCAGCGTCAACTCCGTCAACTTCTTCAGGGCCAAGGGTGCCGGAGCTTCCGACAGGAAAGCAACGTGAAGCTTTTCGGGATTGATGCTGGAGTCGTTTAAGAATGGATTGTTTGCGATCGTCTTATTGATCCCGTCCGCGGTTCTGGAGATAACAGACACGGCAAAGCCGAACTGACCGATGATTTGTTTCTCGATCTTCCTGGACAATGCGGCTGGCGAAATTGTGGCGGATTTGAAAACAGCGTTCCCGCTTTGAATGTAGGTCTTCACCTGCTGCAAACCCACTGCTTCCAGAGAGCTTCGAAGCTGGTCCATTTTTATTCGGTTATGTCCGCCGACGTTGATTCCGCGAAGCATGGCAATGTAAATCGGCATAGTGTCAAGAATACAGGTACGAGTATCCAGGTACGATTATCAAGGATACGAGAGTTTGCCCAGGATGGCTGCGCGCTTCGCGCCGGTTGCCGAAGGGACGTTAGATGGACGGCGATGCCAGGTTTCATTGGCCAGAACGGCGAATGCCACTGCTTCCTTGGCCGCCGCGGGCAAGCCAAACTCGTCGGAAAATCGAAGCCGCAATCCGAGCGGCGCAAGTTCTTCGGTTAACATTTTTACCAGCGTGGAGTTTTTCGCGCCCCCTCCGGAGAGAATCATTTCCTGAAACTTTTGTTTTCTTGCGGAGTTGTCGGCAGTGTAGCGCTGGACCGCATCAGTGATCGACCTCGCAGTTAGCGCCGTGGCGGTGGCGACAATGTCTGGTTTGCGACTGCGTCCGCACCTTCTCAGAAAATCGCGGACAAAATCCCGGCCAAATTCTTCGCGACCTGCGGTCTTGGGAGGAGCTTTACGAAAAAAGTCGCGCTGCAATATTTCACGGATGACTTTGTCCAGCACCTTCCCGGAGGCGGATATTCTGCCGCCACGATCAAACGGCTGGTGGAATAGCTTGTCGGTGACGGCATCAATCACCATGTTGCCGGGGCCAGTGTCAAATGCGAGCACTTTGCTGGCGGACGCACCGGCAGGAATTGCGGTGAGGTTAGAGATGCCGCCGACGTTCTGCACGATTCTTCCGACGCGAGCATCGCGAAAGAGCAGATAGTCGAGGAACGGAACCAGCGGCGCGCCTTTGCCCCCAGCCGCCATGTCTGCCGGACGAAAATCAGAAACTACAGGCGCGTCCACTCTGGCCGCGATGATTGCAGCTTCGCCGGTTTGCCAGGTGGCTGCGAGTTTGTGTCCCAGGAAACGCTGCGCCTCGCCTTGATGATAGAGGGTCTGTCCGTGGCAGCCGACAAGATTTACTTTCACGCGAAACTGCCGTTCGGTGGCGAGAATCGCATCGGAATACAGTTCGCCGAGAAGGAAATTCAGGCGGGCCAAATCGCCTACACTGGCGCGCGAAGCGTTCATGGCTGCTAGTACTGCGGAACGAACTTTTTTCGGGTAGGAATATTCCGCGTGGCCGAGTAATTCGAACTTAGCAGGAACACGATTCGCGTGACCTGTGTCCCCGCTTGGTTCGGCATGGGCAAACTCTGCGCGCGAGCTTTGAGGGAACATTCGCACGAGGGCCACATTGATGCCGTCGGCGGACGTTCCGCTCATCACGCCAGCCACGATCAGGTTTGTCTTTGCCATGGTTTATGGGCGAAGCCGCCGCACATTCTTAGCGCGAATTGTTTCCGCGCGGACTAAAGCTTCCAGTCGCACCTGCTCGCCGAATTCCCAAAGCTTGCGCGAAAGCTTATCAAAAGTTGCGGCGGAGAACGGCGTCGCCATGCGCAGAAGCTTAGCTGACTTCTTTTTGAATGCAAGACCGCGGCGCATCGATTCGGAGACGCGCGTGGCGAACTTTGGATCACTCTCCACCGCGTGCAATAACTCTTCGTAGGCTTGCGTGATGTAATCTTCACGGTGACAAATCAAACATAGATCTCCACCGGCGCGAATGTGTTCGACGGCAGCTTCGCCTACGGGAGCCGCCGATAACACTCCGCCCATTTCCAGGTCGTCTGAGACGACCAGGTTGCGGTAGCCGATCCGTTTGCGCAGGATGTCGGTGATCCAAACTTTTGAGAGCGATGCTGGAGTGCGATCGCGCGTGACCTGGGGATAGGCGGCATGCGAGATCATCACCAGTGGCAAGGAGGCGTGGAGCAGGCGATAGGGAAGCAGGTCCTCTGCCAAGAGTTTTTTCAGTGGCTTGTCGATGACTGGGAGATCGTGATGGCTGTCGAGAGTGCCTTCGCCGAGGCCGGGGAAGTGTTTGCCACACCCGAGGACTCGCGCCGCGCGCAGGCCGGCTAGAAACTCGCGAGCATAGGCAACGGTCTCGCGCGGTTTCCGGGAAACAGTTCGGGAACTCATCACGCTGCGCGAGGCTTCGAAGGCAAGATCGAGGACTGGGGCGAAGTCGACGTTGAATCCGAGGGCGCGGCAGTTTTCTCCCAGCACTTGGCCGTGCTTGCGGAAAAGTTTGCGGTTACCGGTGGCAAAGACGTCGGCGGGCGAGGGCGACGGCCCGAAGACGTCGCGAAAGCGGTCTACGCGGCCACCCTCGAGATCGACGCAGGTGAAGAGCGGAGTGGAGACGCACTTCCGGCAATCGCGCAGCAGACGACTCGTCTGCTCGGCAGTTTTTATGTTGCGCGCGAACAGGATCACTCCGGCGGGCTGCAGGCGCGTGAGCAAGGAAGTAAGGCGCGTGGTCATCTCCGTGCCGTCAAAGCCGACGATCAGGAGTTGACCGATCTCGTCCTGCGAGTTGGATTTATTTGCGCGCATTTTTTATCTCAGATTTCTTTCTTCAGTTGCGCGAGAAGGTTCAACGCCTCCAGTGGCGTGAGTCGGTTCAAGTCCACCTGGCGCAGCTTCTCCAGCACGGGCTGAGATAACGGTGTGAAGATGGTCAGTTGCGTCGGCGGAGGTGTGGCTCCCGGCGAAAGATGGCCTGTGAGCTCACGCTCGGCCGACTCGTGTTCGGCCAGCACTTCGCGGGCGCGCGTGACTACTTCGTTTGGCAAGCCCGCGAGCTTCGCCACTTCAATGCCGTAGCTGCGGTCGGCCGCACCGGGCTCGACTTTGCGCAGGAAGGCGATTCCGCCGCCGGTTTCCTTTACCGAGACATGATAATTCTTCACTCCTGAAAGTTGTTCGGCTAATTCCGTCAGCTCGAAATAGTGGGTGGCGAAAAGAGTCTTGGCGCGGACGCGCGCGTGCAGATACTCGACCGCGGCCCAGGCGATGGCGAGACCGTCGTAGGTGGATGTGCCGCGGCCCACTTCATCCAGAAGAATCAGAGAGTGCGCCGTCGCGGTGTGCAGGATGGCCGCCGTTTCCGTCATCTCCACCATGAAAGTGGAGCGGCCGCGTGCGAGATTGTCGCTGGCGCCGATGCGAGTGAAGACACGGTCGACCACGCTGAGGCGCGCCGAGCGTGCGGGAACGAACGAGCCCATCTGCGCGAGGATCACGATGAGCGCGGTCTGCCGCAAGTAAGTGGACTTGCCACCCATATTCGGTCCGGTCAGCAGCAGAACGGCGTGGCTGGATGCGTTCAGATAGAGATCGTTGGGGACGAAGCGCTCGCTGCCTCCGGCCATTTCCTGCTGTTCGATGACGGGATGGCGGCCCTCGATGATTTCCAGGTCACCAGCGGTACCATCGACGGAAGCAATGAAATTCGGTCGACAATAATTCCGCAACGCGGCGACCTGGGCGAGCGAGGCCAGCACATCGACTTCGGCAAGTGCGAGAGCGGTCTGGCGAATTCGCTTGGCTTCGGCGGCGATGGCGGTGCGCAATTCGATGAACAGGCGCCGCTCAATCTCAACGATCTTTTCCTGCGCGTCCAGAATCTTGGCTTCGTATTCTTTCAGCTCGGGAGTGGTGAAGCGCTCGGCTCCGACCAGGGTTTGTTTGCGTTCGTAATCCTGCGGGACGAGGTGCAGATTTGATTTTGAAACTTCGATGTAGTAGCCGAAGATGGAATTGAATTTTACTTTGAGTGAGCCGATCCCCGTGCGCCCGCGCTCGCGTTGCTCGATCTGGGCAAGCACCTGCTTGCTGTTGCGGGAGAGTTCGCGCAATTCGTCGAGATCGCGGTCGAGGCCGGACGCAATGACGCCACCGTCGGCAAAGCTTAGCGGCGGTTCGGGGACGATTGTTTTTTCGATGCGGTTGCGCAGATCGGATAATTCATCGAGCAATCCGTGCAGAGTCTTGAGCTGTTTGGCAGTAAGGTGCGACACGGCAGCTTTGATTGCCGGAATTTTTGCGAGCGAAGATGCGAGGGCCAGCACATCTCTTGGATTCGCTGTCTCCAAAGTGACGCGGCTCAAAAGGCGCTCCAGGTCGAATACACCATCGAGGGCGCGGCGCAGCTCCTCGCGTGCGATGGTTTGCTTTACGCCTGCTTCCACGGCGTCCAGGCGCGCGTTGATTTCGGCAAGATCGAGCGAGGGGCGCAGCAACCACGCCCGCAACAAGCGCTTGCCCATCGGAGTGACGGCCGCATCGATGGACCGAAACAGAGTGATGCCCGCATCAGTGCCGGCGAACAAGGGTTCAATCAGTTCGAGATTGCGCACGGTGACTGCGTCCAGCACGAGGCAGTTCTGGCGCTCGTACCATCCGATGCGGTCGACGTGATCGAGCGATCCGCGCTGGGTGGAGCGCACGTAGTGGAGGATTGCTCCTGCGGCGGCAGCAGCAGCGGTTCGTCCCGCCAAGCCAAATCCTTCGAGCGACAAAACTCCAAAGTGATTTTCCAAGAGGGGAATGGCGTGATCGGGGGCGAAGATCCAATCGTCGAGCGGAGTCTCCGTGCAGTTTGAGCCCGATGCGCGAGGCTGAGGCGATGGAGAACGTTGCCTGCTGGCATCAAACAGCGGCGCAGCCGAGCCATACAATAGTTCCTTAGGCCGGAGTTGTTCTAATTCTTCCTGAACCCGGCGCAGCGCGCCTTCGCCGGAGAATTCAGTCGCTCGAAACTCACCGGTGGAAAGATCCAACGCGGCGAAACCTACACGCTCCCCGACTTGCGCCAGCGCGGCGAGGAAATTATTTTCGTCCGAACCGAGAGCGGAATCCGCTGCCGTGCCGGGAGTCACGACACGGGTGACTTCGCGTCGCACCAGCTTCGTTCCAGTCTGTTTTCTAGCGAGCTTTGCATCTTCCATTTGCTCGCAGATGGCGACTTTGAAGCCTTTGCGAATGAGCTTGCCGATGTAGCCTTCGGCGGCATGGTGCGGCACTCCGCACATGGGGACTGCGATGCCTTTTTCCTTATTGCGCGAGGTGAGCGTAATCTGCAATTCCTTGGACGCCACAATCGCGTCATCAAAGAACAGTTCGTAGAAGTCTCCCAGGCGAAAAAATAACAATGCGGTAGGATGTTCTTTTTTGACGGCGGCGTACTGCCGCATCAGCGGAGTGGAGGGCTCAGTCATGCTTTTATTCGTACTTCAGTCGGAACAGTGGGCTTGGCGCGGATTATAACAAAGGCCGATTCCCGCTTTTTGTCGTGTGCAAGGCGCGTTAGCAAATGGCAGTTGACGAGGCTTCTCCCGCAATGTTTACCTAACACATGGAACTCCGCAAAGATCCCATCACTCGTTCCTGGGTCATCACGGGAGATGACGCGAATGTGAGCGCGTCGCGTCCTGAGACGGCCTGTCGTTTCTGCCCGGACTCTCCCGAGGCCACGCAAGTCATTTCTTCTGTACCGAGTTCAGTGGGATGGTCTGCACGATCGATGGTGCATCCGGCACCGCTCTATCATATTGAAGGCGAGCCGGGGCGGCGCGGAGATGGAATTTATGATCGCATGAGTTCAGTGGGCGCACACGAAGTGCTGGTGGAGAATCCCAGGCACGATCGGCAGCTATGGAATGCCAGCGACGACGAGATTGGGCAGTTTCTACGTCTGGCGGCCGAGCGCATTTTGGATCTCAAGCGCGACCCACGGATCAAGTACGTCAGTCTGTTTAAGGATCACGGTACCGGTGCGGGGCAGGAGTTCAGCCACCCTACATCGCAGATCACCGCAACCATGTTCGTGCCGCGGCGAGTGCTCTACGAGTTGCGGGCGGGGCGCGAATATTTTGTGTCCAAAGAGCGCTGTGTTTTCTGCGACATTCTCAACCAGGAAGAGCGGCAAGCGTCGCGTGTGATTGAGGCGCGCGGGGATTATGTCGCGATTGGACCTTACGCGCCGCGGGTTCCGTACGAAACCTGGATTCTGCCGCGCAATCATGAGGCCTCCTTCGAGCGCACCGGCTTGTCGAAGCCGGGACTGAGAGTAAACCTGGCGGCACTTCTGCGGCGCACGTTGCAGCGGGTTCGCGCGCTCACCGAAGGCTTTCATCTAGTGTTGCATACGTCACCAAATAGCCTGCATCCTTCGAAGACCCTTGGGTACTGGAAGACGATTGATGAAGATTATCACTGGCACATTGAGATCATGCCGATACTCGCCAACAAGGCCCGCTCTTACACCTTTAAGGAGGTTTATTACTCCCCGGTAAGTTCCGAAACTTCCGTGAAGCAGCTGCGGGAGGCGAAGATTGATGGTTAACAGGGTGGCGGCTGATCCGAAATTCAGACACTAGCGAAAAATTAGGGTCTTGACTAACCGGCACGAGTAAGACAACACCATACCGACGCGAGACAAAGCGTCGCCTTTGCCAATCGGGAGGCCGGCGCGCTTAAGGAGCGCAGAACGGCCCTTGAGAAAGACTCTGACTGGACCTGCCGCTCATCATTGATGGGCTCGCAAAAACGATGGGCTCGCAAAACAGAAAAAACGGACTGATATAAACCTACCTCCAAATGTCCACGCGCCAATACACGCTCAGCGATGCCTGAAAGTGATGTATCCGTTTGACCACCAAGATCGCTCGGGTATTAATTGAACGCCTCATTAAAATATTAAGAGTGAGGCAAGAAGGGCGGTCTGTCCGTACGCCCGGCCCGGCTTCAGCTGCTAGTGCGATCTTGATTATCGGGGTTCTAAAATGGATTTCGATGAAAATGGGCCCGCTGGACGCAGCGGACTCTTCGATCGTTACAGGATGGTTACAGGAAGATAAAAATCCGCCAAAAGTCCGCTGCGGATTTCAGCTGAATCCTATGCCTAAACCGCCAGAATGGGCCTCACAGGGACCGCATAGAACCTCACGCATTACCGCATCTAATTTATTGTAACTAAAAGAAAATGGGAGACTTGATTTTCCTGAGATAGGGGCTCGGAGTCCGCCAACCACCCCCGGTAGAAACAACAGGCAAATGGATTGCACCCAGTTTCGAGCACGACAGTGCGCGACCGGTGAACGGGTACGCTGCACCGCAATTACGCACTCCTGTAGTTTCTTCAATCTAACGGAAACTAAGAACGGAGAATCGCGGGCCCTGCTCCGGTCATAGCGTTCGAGTTCCGCCGCTTTCGCTCCAGCTTCGACCCGGCGTAGGTCTGCTCTCTGTATGCTCCTGTTCCCGGCGAACCTGCCTCAAGCCTTTGCGTTACCCTACGCTCCGCGGCATATAGTCAAGGCCGTATGATATTTTGCCGACCGGAGGCTACCCTTGCGACGTCTCGTCTGTCTCCCCTTGTTTCTTGCCGCTGCTTTTTGTCAAACGTCTACAAAACCGGCCGCCACACCTGCAAGCCGGAAACCGGCAATCCTCTGGCAAAAACTGGAATCCACGATTCACGATGTCGATCATCATCTCGACGGCGTGATGGGCGTGGCCATTGAGGATCTCAGCACCGGCGAGCAGTCTTTTCTGCGGGAAGATGAAGTCTTCGCTCAAGCCAGCTCTATCAAGATCGCTGTCCTCGCCGATCTGTATCTCCAGGCGCAGCAAGGGAAGCTTAAGCTGGCCGACCTGTACACCGTGCAGAGCTCCGATCTCGTCGCTGACAGCGACATTATGGGCGGGCTCACGCCGGGAGTCACCCGGGTTACGTTGCGCGACCTCGCGACCATGATGGTGGCGGTTAGCGACAATTCCGCGGCGAACGTATTGATTGACCGCATCGGCATGGAGAACGTAAATGCCATGCTCGATTCGATGGGACTGGCACACACTCGGCTACGGCGCAAGATGATGGATCTGGAAGCCGCCAAGCAGGGCCGCGAGAATATTTCGACGCCACGCGAAATGATGATGCTGCTCGGAAGCATTTACCGCGGCAAGTTACTGAACAAAGAATCCACCGCGGAGTTCTTTAAAGTTTTGAGTACGAATAAAGATTCGTGGATTCCCCGCGACCTCCCCGCCGATGTGAAGATCGCCAACAAGCCGGGCGCGCTCGAAGGCGTGCGCAATGACTCGGGGATTGTGTTTGTCGAAGGACGTCCCTACGTGATTTGTGTGATGACGGCATTTCTGGAGAATGAGCGCGATGGGGAAGAGGCCATCAGCAAGGTTTCCCTGGCTGCATGGAAAATGTTCGATCGCCTGAGCCGCGCTTCCGAGTATGGTCGAGTTGTGTCGCCCGGCAATGGGAGCCGGTAAGGCGCTCACTGTCTCCGCCCCGGCCACCATTTGTCTTGTCCTGAGTTCCACCGGCGGGGAAGATGCCAGGCTACGAAAGGCTACGGTCTGCCTCCGGCGCGACGCAATAATCGGCTGACTTCCGTGTTGTTGCGAGCCATGGCCCAGGTCAAAGCGGTGTAGCCGTTGCGGCTGCGCAGATTCACGTTTGCCCCGGAGGCCAGTAGTGCCTTCACGACTTCGGGGTTTGTCTTGGGATTTTGGCAAGCCAGGATCAGAGCTGACTGTCCCCCCTGGTCCAGCGAGTTCACGCTAGCGCTCGTTGCCCCAGTCAGCAGCAGCTTTACAGTTGGCAGGTCCCCTTGGACTGCGGCCCGCATCAAGGTAGTTTGGTCGGGATCTTCGAGGGTTTCGCCTCCGCTTCCCAGGGCGACGGGCCAGGCTATAGGAATAATTCTGGCCACTCTAACGTTGACGTCACCATTCATTTTTGGCCAGTCGTTCAGCTTGAAATAGGCTCGTAACAGGGGCTGAAGCTGTATTTCAACCATCCACAGGAGTGCCGAATTCTCCATTGGTCGCCAGGCTCCTGCGGCTTTGTCCCAGGTCTGCAGGCGAAAAACCGTGAAACCGTCGGCTGTGTTCCACTCGAAGTGCGAGTCCAGATCACGAATGAACCCGGAGGGGCTTACCCAAACCAAAGCGCAGCACACGATCAGGGCAGCCACAACGTACGGCCAGGATCGGCGGCCGGCGAATCGAGATACGATTACTGCCAGCGATCCTAGCAAGGCCAATGCCCCGGTTAAGAGGCCCGCGCCCGTAAGCATTTCAGCGGCGGCATTCCACCAATGGACCCGCCAGTCCAGAAGACCGGCTTCGTCAAAATGCCAGAACGGATTGAGATAAAGAAGAGTCAGACCGCCGGCAAACAGCACGACCCCAACTTCCAGACCAGTGATGGCCCAACTCGCACGGCGATGGTGGCTGGCGGTTGGACTCAGGCTCGTTGATTTGGGCATCAATGTTTACCAGATCTGTTTCTACGGACAGAAGAGTATAGACATTGCTGCCGAAGACAGAAACAGAATTGAGTGAGGGGGACTTGCAGGTGACACCCTACTGATTGTGCTCAGCCTTACTGGCATGAGGGAGGTGACTACGCCCGCTTAAGAGCTTGCCCCGCATTTCGGAAAAACAAGAAGACCGGCTGTCGCTCCAGCCGGGTTAGTTTCCGTATGCGCGTGATCCGGGCACACTCGCCAGAATGACCTGCAGGTCGGGGTTTTGCGAGTCTCCGTTGATGAACGGCGTGCCGCGTGCGCACTCCCCG
>DATNKA010000378.1:0-2090 GCA_035603655.1 Candidatus Acidiferrales bacterium
TCGAGCAGGATAAAGTCTATGATACGAATACAACCCATGAGTCCCGTCGGGAGACAAATGCAGAATCGCAAGTTTGGTCTTTACCTCCTTCGCACCGTCATCGCCGCCTTGGCAACGCTCATCGCAACCTCCGTGGCCTCCGCTCAGGTCGCCGACCGGCCGTGGATGAATCCCAAACTCTCCCCGGAAGAGCGCGCCGATATGGTGCTCAAGCAGCTTACTCTCGACGAGAAGCTGGCTTTATTGCACGGGAACGGGATGGCTCACGCGGCCCAGTGGCAGATGCCCCTGTCCCACCTCACCAACGGCGGTGCGGGATACGTTGAGGGCGTCAAGCGCTTGGGAATTCCTCCCCTGGTAATTTCCGACGCGGGCTATGGAGTGAGAGACAGCGGGGCGAACGGAAGATATTCAACAGCTATGCCTTCGAGCTTAGGCGCTGCGGCAAGTTGGGATCAAGACTCCGCTTGCGATTTCGGCACTGCGATCGGCCAGGAACTCCGAGCGCAAGGGTTCAATATGACATTGGGTGGCGGGGTAGATTTAGTCCGCGAGCCACGGAATGGACGCAGCTTCGAGTATGCGGGTGAAGATCCACTCCTCTCGGGTACAGTCATCGGCAACCTTATGAAGTGTGAACAGGCGCAACATGTGGTCGGCGACATCAAGCACTATGTGATGAATGATCAGGAGACGGGGCGTTTCTTTGTGAACGCCGTGATCTCGAAGCGGGCGATGCAGGAATCTGATCTGCTCGCATTTCATATCGCCATTTCCATTGCCAATCCCGGTGCAGTGATGTGTTCCTACAACCGGATCAATGGCGACTTCGGCTGTGAGAACTCCTACACGCTCCGCGATGTGCTCGAGAATGAATGGGGCTTCAAGGGATTTGTCATTTCCGACTGGGGCGGAACACACAGTACGGAAAAGGCATCCGCAGCAGGTCTTGATCAGGAACAGCCTATGGCCGACTTCTTTGGTCCAAAGCTGAAAGAAGCAGTTGAAGCCGGCAAAGTTCCGCTGTCGGAAATTGACGACCATGCACGCCGAGTTCTGTATGCCGAGTTTCTATCGGGAATAGTAGACGATCCGCCGCAGCCGGGCGTGGTGGATGTCGAGAAAGGATTTGAAGCCTCCCAGCGAGTAGAGGAAAAGAGCATCGTTCTGCTGAAGAACAGCCCGACGGTGCTTCCGATCAATCCATCCAAGGTCCACACCATTGCGATTATTGGCGGGCATGCCGACGTCGGGATGATCTCCGGTGGAGGATCGGCGCAAGTCGATCCTCCCGGCGGCAATGCCATCATGCCTCCTGGCAAAGGCGCGACGATCTGGCAGAAGCCCGTTTGGTTCCCAACCTCTCCCTTAAAGGCGCTTCAGACGAAGCTGCCGAACGCAAAGATTGATTTCGATCCGGGAACAGATCCGAAGTCGGCTGCGAACCTCGCCAAGTCTGCTGATCTCGCGATTGTCTTTGCATATCAGTGGCTGGCAGAAGACATGGACGTGCCGAGCCTTTCGCTTCCGAATGACCAGGATGCATTGATTGAGCAAGTGGCGGCAGCGAATCCTCACACCATCGTCGTGCTCGAAACTGGCACCGCCGTCACGATGCCCTGGATCGACAAAGTAGCGGGCGTAGTCGAGGCTTGGTACGCCGGAAGTTCAGGACACAAGGCGCTGGCAAACGTGCTCGTTGGAGACGTCAATCCGGCGGGCAAGCTCCCGCTGTCCTTCCCGAAAAGCGAAGCGGATCTTCCGCATTCTGATGCGCCTAAGATTGCATCCGAGAGCCAGGTACGCGCTGGAGATGTTGCCGACAACGGTGCGCCTACAGCGGATGCTTCGGCTCGCGCTGGTTACGCTGTCCACTACGATGAGGGGCCTGAGGTTGGCTACAAGTGGTATGAAGCACAGAATAAGAAGCCACTGTTTCCTTTCGGCTTCGGTTTGTCTTACACCGCCTACGCATACTCCGGCCTGTCTGTCGATTCAACCGCCAAGACTGCGCGCTTCACTGTCAAGAACACCGGCAAGCGAACCGGCACCGAGATTGCTCAGGTCTATGGGCGGCTTCCGAAAGGTTC
>DATNKA010000379.1:0-8799 GCA_035603655.1 Candidatus Acidiferrales bacterium
TTGGTGAAATCGCCGGCGATTGGGAAGAGCATCGCAGCGGGCAGAAGGAGGTTGCCGCAGCAGCCGGTGGCGGCTCCGGCTGCGGGCTCCGAGGCGGAGCAGTTACGGGAATATTTGCGGGAGTGGCGACGATCTCTGGCCAAAGAGATGAAGCTGGCGGCGTTCATCGTGCTGCACGATTCCTCTCTGGACGAGATTTGCGGCCGGCGGCCAAAATCTTTGAACCAACTGTTGGAGATTCCCGGAATCGGCGAGAAGAAGGCAGAGACATATGGTCGGGAAATCCTGGCTGCGCTCGAAAGATTTCGACGGGGAGAACGAGTGGGAGGGATTCCGCAGCAGGCAAAACCCGCGGAGGAGACTTTGCGATTGTTGAGCGAAGGGAAAACTCTGGAAGAGATTGCGCAGCTTCGAGGGCGGCAGATATCGACTGTGGTGAGTGCGGTGGCGAATCTGGTGGAGACCGGGCAGGTGGAGCTGCAGCCTGGATGGGTGAGCAAGGAAAGGCAGTCCGTGATTGAATCGGCTTGCGCGCAAGTGGGGATGGAACGGCTGAAGCCGTTGAAAGATATTCTGCCGCCGGAAATCACTTATGACGAGATTAAGTTGGTGGTGGGGAAGATGCGGCGGGAGCAATTAGTGAGGAAGGCGATTCCGGCGTAGGGCGAGAACGGGATGAATGTCGCGAAGCATAAAGGCGGTTGCGGGAGAATTTTCGCCCGGCTCGTCTGGAATCATCTTCGGCTTGGCTCCCCAAAATGATGGTGACCGGCAAAACCTCTCGGAATACAGATCCGTCACATGAAATCCACTGATAATAGGCTGATCCGGCTGATTGCATTCTTCAAGCTGCTAAAGGCGGCGCTGCTGATCGCTGCGGGGATGGGCGCTCTTCACCTGCTCCACAAAGATATGGCCAGCGTGCTGGAACATTGGGTCAGGATGCTCGGTTTGGATCCGGGCAATCGCTACGTCGATCGCGCACTTCAGAAGGTCGCCAATCTCACTCCCAATAAAATAAAGAGTTTTGGAGTGGTCAGCTTTATTTACGCGGCACTATTTCTAACCGAGGGGATCGGCCTTTGGCTGGTGAAACGTTGGGCGGAGTGGTTCAGCGTAATCATCACGACATCGCTGGTCCCGGTCGAGGTCTACGAGATTTACCGCCATCCAAGTGCGCTCAAGTGCTTGGTACTCATTTTTAACCTTGCGGTGGTGGGTTATCTGCTTTATCGAATTCGCAACGAACGCGCCAGCAGCAGATAGGCTTGATTCGCAACCTTCCCGGTCAAACTTTCTGCACAAGCCTCGCCAGGAATAGCTCAGGGGATAGCCGTGACTTGCTGGGCAGCGTCCTGGCCGGAGCGGACGCAATCCGGGACGCCTATCCCGCGGTAGGCGTTGCCGGCGAGCGCGAGTCCGGGCAATTGCCGGCGGAGGCGCTCGATGCGGTCGAGACGGTCGAGGTGGCTGACTCCATACTGCGCCATGGCGGACTTCCACTTATAGACGCGAGCAAAGAGCGGTGCGCCGCGGAGGCCGAGGATCTGCTGCAATTCGTTGCGGACGATGGCGATGATGGCGTCGTCGGGTAGCTGCCAGATGTTTTCGGCGTTCGAACCGGCGAAGAAGCAGCGCAGAAGGGCGCGGTCCTCGGGGGCACGGTGGGGAAATTTATTGTGAACGAAAGTGGCGGCCAACAGGCGCTTGCCTTCGCTGCGCGGGATGAGAAATCCGAAGCCGGCGGGGAGCGACTGGCGGACTTCGCGGTCATAGCCAAGGCCGACAGTGATGGAAGAGCTGTAGCGAATTGCGGCAAGTTCGGCAGAAAGTTCAGGGCTGCTGGTTGAAAGCAGCTTCGCGCTGGCGAGAGCGGGCAGGGCGAGAATGACGGCGTTGAAATGCTCCGATTTCAAGCCTGCCGACACGCTCCAGCCTCCAGTCCTTGGTTGAATGGATGCCACCGGCGCATGGGTAAGGAGCGAATTAGGGTTGAGGCTGGCGACGAGGGTTTCGACGAGCTGCTGCATGCCATTTTTTAGCGATGTGAACAGCGGCGCGGCAGTTTGGTCGGTGGGCCCTGGAAGTTTTTTTCTGGCGGCGAGCATGGCGCGGCCGAGGCTGCCGTGAGTGCGCTCCATTTCAGCGAAGCGGGGCAGAATGGCGCGAACGCTGAGGCTGGCGGCTTCTCCACCGTAGATACCGGAAAGGAGCGGGTCGGCGAGGCGGTCGACCATCTCCGCACCGTAGTGGCGATCGACCAGCGCGGCTACACTTTCGTCGGCGTCGCTGGCGCGCGGAGGATGGAATAATTCGCGAGCCATGCGCAGCTTCGTTCCCCAAGAAAAAAGCGGCGAGAATCCCGTCGGCAGGATTTTGGTTGGGACCATGAACATGAGACCGTCGGGCAGGGGGATGAGGCGGCCGCGGACGAGGATATAGGTTTTGCGATCGACATCATTCGAGCCAATGAGCTCATCGGCGAGGCCGAGGGTGCGGCAGAGGTCGGCGGCCCAGGGCTTTTCGGTGATGAAAGAATCCGGGCCAGCTTCGACTACGTATCCGTCGATGTGTTCGGTGCGGAGGACGCCACCGAGATTGGGCGACGAATCATAAAGAGTGTATTCGACGGTGCCGGCGCGGCGATGTTCTTCAAGCGCGAAAGCAGCGGCGAGTCCGGAGATGCCACCACCGATGATCGCAATGCGGGTCATGAGTGTGATCGAGCTTGCGGAACGTCCTCCGCGGCTGAATGCGCTATCTAATCCTGCAGTTTCACGGCGCGGCTTAAATCCCCGCCCTTTCAAAAGCGTGCTCGCAATCGCGCCCTTTCGCAAGCATTAGGCTGGCGAATAATCCTGCACGAAGCGGGCTAGATTCTTTACGTTCTCGACTGGGGTTTCGGGCAGGATGCCGTGGCCGAGATTGAAGATGTGGCCGGGGCGTCCGGCGGCCAGTTTCAGAATGTTCTCAGCGCGCGATTTTAACTCCTTCCAATCCGCGAAGAGAAGCACGGGATCGAGATTGCCTTGCACGGCACAGCGGTGTTCTAAATCGCTCCAACCTTTATCGAGTGGAATGCGCCAGTCGAGGCCGATGACGTCGGCTCCGGTTTCATTCATGGCGGGAAGTAGCGTGGCACTGTCGGTGCCAAAGTAAATGATTGGTGCGCCGGTTTTTTGTAATCGCTTGACCAGAGTGATGACGTGCGGCAAGACGTAGCGGCGATAGTCTTCGACGCTCAAGCAGCCGACCCAACTGTCGAAAATCTGGATAACATCGGCGCCGGCACGCACCTGGGCGGTGGAGTACTCGGCGGTGACGTCGACCAGCTTGCGCATCAGCTCATCCCAGTGCGCGGGAGAGCTGTACATCATTTTCTTAGCATGAAGATAATGACGCGAGCTGCCACCTTCGATCATGTAGCTGGCGAGGGTGAAGGGTGCTCCGCAGAAACCGATGACGGGGAGCTTGTTGGCGAAATGTTTCGCCACCAGGGCGACCGCTTCGCAGACATAACCAAGTTGAGCGGCTCGGTCGGTGCGGAGTTGGGCGACATCTTCCTGGGTGCGGACGGGCTTCTCGATGACCGGACCTTCTCCGGCGGAGAAATGGAAGGGCAGGCCCATCACTTCGAGGGGGAGGAGAAGATCAGCAAAGATGATGGCGGCGTCGACTCCGAGAAATTCGGCAGCGGTGATAGTAACTGCGGCCGCGAGTTCGGGCTTTTTGCAGATCTCGAGCAAAGAATGCTGCTTGCGAACGGCGCGGTACTCAGGCATGTAGCGTCCTGCCTGGCGCATGAACCAGACCGGAGTTCGATCGACAGGCTGTGATTTGCAGGCCCGAACGAACTTGGAATTTGAGGCAGACATGATTCGATAAGATGGACCGATTACTGTAGCATTTTTGCCGGGTACGCGTGCGCGCTGAGGAGCAGAGTTTGTGCGAGACTAGGTGAAAGAAACATACCGGCCGAGCCATGACTGACGCCTTGACTGCGGAGAATAAAATCTACGTGAATGCGGAATTCCCGCGAGCTGACCATGCCTTCTTTTGTGGCGAGCGCGTGGCCTGCGAGCTGCACTCGGCAAAACAGGCTTGGACATTGACCTTGGAGTTTTTGCGCTCGTGAAAAAGCTCGGGGTGCTTTTCTCGGCTGCGGCCTTCATCCTGATAACCGGAGCAGCGTGGCAGACGCCGGGCGCGGTTTCCGAACGAGACGAAAAAATTCCTCAAGCAGTCTCGCCCCCGACCTTTTATAAGGATGTGCTTCCCATACTGCAGAATAAGTGTCAGAGCTGCCACCGACGCGGCGAACCTGCGCCGATGCCACTGGTTACGTACGAGCAGACGCTGCCCTGGGCAGGGAAGATAGCGGCTGCGGCTGATATGAAAATGATGCCGCCGTGGTTTGCCGATCCACGGTACGGACATTTTTCCAATGATTCATCGCTGAGCGCAGCGGAGATCGCGACGATTAGAGCGTGGGCAAATGCGGGTGCGCCTGCGGGGCTGGCGCGTGATGCTCCTCCGGCGCAGCACTGGAGTGAAGGCTGGAATATTCCGCAGCCGGATGCCGTGGTGAAGATGCCCAAGCCGGTGCAGATTCCGGCGCGCGGCGAGGTGGAATATACCTATGAGATTGCGGCTACGCATTTTGCCGAGGACAAGTGGGTGCAGATGGTCGAGGTGCGGCCTTCGAGCGCGGCGCATGTGCATCATGCGGTGGTGTATATCCGGCCTCCGGACTCGGCGTGGCTTCGGCATGCGCCCGTCGGGGAGCCATTCACGGCATCGATGTTGAGCGATCCGGAGGAACGGCGGCAGGCCCACGAGACCACCAGCGATCTGCTGCTGGTGTATGCGCCGGGAAGTGCGCCGGATCGTTGGGCGGACGGGATGGCAAAGTTCGTGCCCGCGGGATCAGATCTGGTATTTCAGATGCACTACACAACCAATGGTGTGGCGGCTAGTGATGAGACTGGCGTGGGTCTGGTCTTCGCGAAGAGGCCGCCGAAGCAGCGGGTGATCACGCTGCAGTTAAATAATCACGCACTGATGATTCCGCCGGGAGCGGAGGATTTTCGCGTTGAAGTCGAGGGAACGCTGCCGAACGATGCGACCCTGCTCAGTTTATTTCCGCATATGCATTTGCGTGGGAAGCGGTTTGAGTATGACATTGTGCACGACGATGGCGGCGTGGAAACGTTGCTCCGGGTGAATTATCACTTTCACTGGCAGTTGAGTTACAAGTTGGCGGAGCCGCGGGAATTAAGGGCGGGGACGAAGCTAAGAGCCGTGGCATGGTATGACAATTCGAAGAACAATCCGCATAATCCTGATCCGGACAAACTGGTCACGTGGGGTGACCAGACGTCGCAGGAAATGATGGTGGGATTTTTTGATGTGGCAATTCCGGCAGGGATGAACAAGTGGCAGTTTTTCATGCGGTCTGATGAGGGCAGAAAAGATTAGCGGTTGCGGTCTTTTGATACACTTCGAGATTCCAACTGAGGCGAAAATAATGAATGGCAAGAAACGCGTCGAGCTTCGCTCGATTGGACATTCCAGAGCGGCTGTCCCTAAATTGTTTTTGGGCATTCTGGTTGTCGTGATCTGCGGGATTGTGGTCGGAAGGGCAAAGGCTCAACCCGGCGGAGGTTCGCAGGCGGTGAGTGCTCCGGGGCCGAAGAAGGCGGAGGAGCAGTTCAAAGACATTCAGGTATTCAAAGGTATCCCGGCGGACGAATTGATTCCGGCTATGCAGTTCATCACGGCCTCACTGGGCGTGGAGTGTGAGTTCTGCCACGTGCAGGGCGCATTTGAGAAGAATGACAAGAAACCCAAGCAGACTGCGCGGAAAATGATTGAGATGATGTTCGCAATTAATAAAGATAATTTCGCAGGTCATCGCGAAGTGACTTGCTATTCATGCCACCGGGGCAGAACCGATCCGGTGGCGACACCCGTGGTGATGGCGGAAGAGCCTACGACGGGGAAGAACGAGGCGAGGTCTATCGAGAGCGGGGAGGCGGGGGCCACCGGCGGGCCCTCCGCCGATCAGTTGTTCGAGAAATATCTGACGGCGGTGGGCGGAGGGGCGGCGGTCGAAAAGGTGACGAGCCGGGTGATGAAGGGAACGATCACCTTCGGCGACAGGAATATTGCGATTGATATCTATGCGAAGGATCCGGACAAGCGGGTATCGTTCACGCACACGCCAGAAGGAGACAGCATTACCGCTTTCGACGGACACCAAGGGTGGTTGGGGGTTCCCAAACGGCCGGTGCGGGAGATGCATGGGCCGGATATCGATGCTGCGGCGATGGACGCGGACCTGCACTTTCCGGCGCACTTGAAGGCGACGTTCAGTGAAGTGAAGGTGAGAGGAAAAGAAACACTTGGAGATCGCGATGCCTATGTGGTAATAGGGCAACGCGAAGGAAAAACCCCGCTGCGCCTCTATTTTGATGAGCAATCGGGTTTGTTGGTGCGGCTGGTGCGATTGGCAGAAACCCCGCTGGGGCAGTTGCCCACGCAGATCGATTACGCGGACTACCGCGAAGTGAGCGGCGTGAAGATTCCGTTTCGTTGGACGCTGGCGCGACCAGGCGGGCGGTTCACCATTCAGGTGAGCGAGGTGAAGCAGAATGTTCCGGTGGAAGACGCGAAATTTGCCAAGCCTCCTGCACCGCCGGAAGAGCACAAGGAGCTGGCGAAGTGAACCCCTGGACTTATCGTGGTTACCATGGTGCTCGACGGGCCGACGAACCTTCGATGGTTTCGACGCGAGAGAAAACGAGAGAGAACGGGAAAATCCGGGTTAAGATTCTGCAGGAGATCACGATGCGAATCATGACCTGGGCGGCGGCTTTGTTGATCAGCGGCCTGACCGTGGCTTTTTCCTTGCACGCGCAGACCGGCGCGAGTGCGGTGGAACAGGAGTTATTTGTTTCGGTCAACCGGGCACGCCAAACGCAGGGATTGCCGGCCTTGCGATGGAATGACGCCCTGGCAGCGGCGGCGCGGGGGCACGCCGGCTTGATGGCACAGCGAGGATCGGCAGCGCACGGGTTTGCGGGAGAGCCTAGTCTGGCGTCGCGAGTTACGCAGGCGGGAGCACGGTTTGTCTGGCTGTCGGAAAATGTGGCTCAGGGTCCGGCCGCGGAGACGATTCAATCGGAATTTCTCAAATCCCCCAACCATCGCGCGAACCTGTTGGATTCCGATATGGATTCGATCGGAGTGGGGGTCGTCGAGCGGCGCGGTCAGCTGTTCGCGGTCGAAGACTTTTCCAAGGCGAAGTGAGAGTCTGAGATAATCGTCGTCGAACGCAACCCCGGGGCTGAAGCCTACAGGATTCCGGGCGCTGTATGCGGCGTTTCTCGGTATTTTCTCCTATTCCGAAGTGATACCATCCCCTACTAACAACATGATCAAGCCCGGTTGGTCTCTATTGTCTTTATCTTTACCGCTGCTGTTAGCGGCGCTGCCCAGCGCGATCTCTTCCGCCCAGACACAACCGCAAGCCACTCCCTCACCCGTGATTGTTCTGCACGCCGCCGGTCTGCTTGATGTAAAGAATGGACGCATGCTGAAGCCGGGCGAGGTGCTGGTCGAGGGCGATCGAATCGTGGAAGTGGGCTCGGCGGTGAAGCATCCGGCGACCGCGGAAGTGATCGATCTTGGCGATAGGACGCTGCTGCCAGGGTTGATTGACGCGCACGTGCATCTGTTTTTACATCCCGGAGCTGAGGACTTGCAGACGGTACAGGAGTCGGTGCCGCGGCGAACGATTCAGGCTCTCCTGGCAGCGCGAGACGATCTAATGGCTGGCTTCACCGCGGAACGTGACATGGGGACCGAGGGCGCGGGTTCGGCAGATACGGCAGTACGCAACGCGATTGACGAAGGGTTGGTGCCGGGGCCGCGGCTGCGGATCAGCGGTAACGCCATTAACCTTCTCGGCGGACATGAAGACGCGATCAAATTCAATCCTGAACAGCACGTCCTGCCCAATGCTACTTACGCGAATAATAAGGATGAATTAGTGGCGGCGATGCGCCAGCAATTTAAGGAGGGCGCGGACTTCATCAAGATTTATGAGACCGGCGAAGATACGGTTACGGCAGGAAAGTTTGCCACGGTTTATCAATATACGGCGGCAGAACTGGGTGTTGCGGTGCAGGAGGCGGCACGGGTAGGCAAGCGAGTGGCGGTGCATGCCACGGGCGAACCGGGTACTTTGTTTGCGGCCCAGGCTGGAGTTGCGTCGATTGATCACGCCAATCAACTAAGCGATGAAACGATGCGACTGATGCGCGAGAAGCAGATCTTCGCGGTGCCGACGTTTACCATCTTCGAATATTTCGCGGAACATGCGGAGACACCGGCGCAGGCGGGGCGCGAACGGCAGATGTTGGACTTGCATCGGCAGGAATTCCGCAAGCAGATTGCGGCAGGCGTTCCCATGGCGGTGGGATCGGATGTTGGGCCGTTTCCTCACGGGACACAGGCGCGCGAGTTTGTGCTGATGGTGAAGTACGGGATGGCGCCGCTGGCGGTGATGCAGGCCGATCTGCTGAATGGATCAAAACTGCTGGGTTGGGAGGGACAGATTGGAGCGCTCGAGCCTGGCTATTTGGCGGATGTGATAGCGGTATCGGGTGATCCGCTGCAGGATATCGGAGTGTTGGGGAGCGTTTCGTTCGTGATGAAGGGCGGGGTGGTTTACAAAAAATGACGCGGCAGAAAGTCAAAACGTCAAAGACGGCTCAGCCGTCGGAGTCCCCTGTA
>DATNKA010000380.1:0-2075 GCA_035603655.1 Candidatus Acidiferrales bacterium
CAGCCGTAAAACACGCCGCTGCCCCAAGGAGCGTCGCGCGCGTCAGCGCGCTCGACTGGAACGGCATCTCTCAGGACCTCGACGATCAGGGGAGTGCGGTGCTCGCAAGCCTGCTGACGCCCGAGGAGTGCAAGGGGCTAACCGATCTCTATCCGGACGATGCCCTTTTTCGCAGCCGCATTGTCATGGCGCGTCACGGCTTTGGCCGGGGTGAATACAAGTACTTCAGATATCCGCTGCCCGATATCATCGACGATCTGCGGACTGTTCTCTATTCACGTCTTGCGCCCCTCGCCAACCGTTGGAGCGTTGCGATGGGGGTTGATGTCCACTATCCGGAGAGACATGAGGATTTCCTGGAACGCTGCCACAAGGCAGACCAGGTTCTGCCCACGCCGCTACTCCTCAAATACGGCGAAGGAGACTACAACTGCCTCCATCAGGATCTCTATGGGCAGCTTGTCTTCCCCATACAGGTCGCCGTCCTTCTATCCGATCCGGCGACCGATTTCACGGGTGGAGAGTTTGTACTGACCGAACAGCGCCCGCGTATGCAATCGCGGCCAGAAGTTGTTTCGCTGCACCAGGGCGACGCGGTGGCATTCGCCGTTCACCACCGCCCAATTCAGGGCAAGCGGGGAACCTATCGCGTCAATCTTCGGCATGGTGTCAGTCGCCTGCGATCGGGACACCGATATACCGCTGGTATCATCTTCCACGATGCCAAGTAGGGCGTGCCTACTGATGGGACTCTTCGACAACGTGGCCGGAATCGGATCCTTCAGGCAGGATCTGGGCCCAGGCGCTGTCTTGCTGCCCGGCTTCGCATTACCCGATGAAGCCTTGCTTCTCGCAGCATTGCACCAGGTGATCGAGCAAGCTCCTTTTCGCCACATGGTAACTCCCGGAGGCTTTCCTATGTCGGTCGCCATGACCAACTGCGGCTCGCTGGGGTGGATTTCAGACGAAACTGGTTACCGTTATGACAACATCGATCCCGACAGCGGCAGGACCTGGCCGTCCATGCCGGACTCCTTTTTGAAACTCGCGACCGGAGCCGCCGAGGAAGCCGGCTTCCGGCAATTCAAGCCCGATGCTTGTCTCATCAATCGCTACGAGACAGGCGCGAGGCTTTCGTTGCATCAGGACAAGAATGAACGCGACTTCAGCCAGCCGATCGTCTCGGTTTCGCTGGGTATCCCCGCGACTTTTCTTTTCGGGGGTACGACGCGCCGCGGCAAGACGACGCGGGTTCCAGTGGTGCACGGTGACTTGGTCGTCTGGGGCGGCCCGGCGAGACTTCGATATCACGGAGTCATGCCGCTCAAGGAGGGCTTCCACCCGCAGGTCGGTGCCTGTCGGCTGAACCTCACGTTCCGCAAGGCGGCATGACCTCACGGGTCAATGAAGGCAGCAGCAAGATGAGTCAAGACAGATGTTCGGGTTAGAGGTTCTTCAGGGAATAGTGAGAGCAGGGCTGGCCATTTGGAGAATTCCCGCATGACAGGAATTCTTTCAGCCGCCACTGACGGCGGGGACGATGGAAATCTCGCATCTGTCAGGGATCGAACTCGCGAGCCCACCCGTATACCGGATGTTTTCGTCACCGATGAAAATATTAATGTGCTCCCGCACCTGCCCTTGCTCCGTTGCGATGCGATCCCGAACGCCCGGATAGATTGTCCAGAGCGCCGACAACGCTTCAGCCACTGTCTTAGGCGAGTGCTCGATCTGCACTCTACTGTGTCCAGCAGTAAATTCTCGCAATGCACCCGGAATGTGGAAAGTGACTGGCATAAATCACCGCTTCGGTCGACGTGTCTTGCTCTTCGACCAAGATTTCGTTTGATGTGAAGATGCCGAAACTTTGGGCGATGTCGGCTGAGGACCGCCAGAGGCGTCCCCGACGACTGCATTCCGTACACAGACGACGGACGGCAACCCCTCCAGTATCTTTTGCCACGTCCTGCCTTCATCGCGCGAGCCAAACAGCTGTCCGCTCCTTGTTCCGAAATAAATCCCCACCGGGTCCAATGAGTCTGCCGTCATGGCATCGCGCAGGACAGTTTCGTACG
>DATNKA010000381.1:0-9902 GCA_035603655.1 Candidatus Acidiferrales bacterium
CGAAGTATGAGATTGTTGGGACGGGGCAGGTGCGTTGAACCCTCGGGGCGCGGGACCAGTTGCGTCCGGAAGTGCCAGATAGTAATCCTGGGTTCTCGCTCACGTCACGAAGGCCGCTATTTCCTTCCGCACGAATCCTGAAAGGCCGGAACTCCTTGCGTCCACTCTTCATCTGTATAGCGTGATACCCGCTGTGCTACCTTACTTACTTTCACTGCGGGAGCCCCATGAGATTGTTCTCATCAGTTCTTTCTTGCTCACTCATTCTACTTTCCTGTCCGTCGACCAGTGTCGGCGGCCCGGGGCCGCAGTCTAGCGTGGCTCCTAGTTCGATTTTCGGCTTTCGCGATGCCTCCGCAGAAAACGCCGTCGAAGCCCGTTTCCTGGCTGTCCCCGATCCCAAGCTTGCCGAAGAGCACCTGCGCACCTTGACTCAGGCGCCCCACATGGCGGGCACTACGGAGGACAAAGCTACCGCGGATTACGTCGCGCAGAAGTTCCGGGCTGCCGGACTCGACACCGAGATCGTCGAATATAAAGTCTGGATAAACTATCCCCAAGAAATAAGCGTGGACCTGACCGCCCCGCCTGGAGTTGCGATGCACGGCCCAACGCGCGAACACGTCGATGGCGACCCTTACGACGACGACCCGCGAGTGGTGACGCCGTTCAATGGAATGTCGCCGTCGGGGGATGCCGAGGCGGAGGTCGTGTACGCAAATTACGGCACGCCAGAGGACTTTGAAAAGCTAGAAAAGTTGAAAGTCGATGTGCGCGGCAAGATCGTGCTGGTGCGCTACAGCCAAAACTTCCGCGGGGTGAAGGCATTCATCGCTCAGGAACATGGCGCCGTCGGCGTGATCATATACTCTGATCCCTTCGACGATGGCTGGAGGCGCGGCGATAAATATCCTGACGGTCCGTGGCGGCCCGACACCGGCGTGGAGCGCGGATCGGTAGGATACATGTTCGAGTTTCCCGGCGATCCGACGACCCCAGGCGTGGCGTCACTGCCATCGTTGCCGGAGAACAAGCGCATCTCCCCGCAAAAGTCGGCGCAGATGCCGAAGATCCCGGTTACGCCGCTCTCTTATCACGATGCCTGGCCCATTCTTCAGCATCTGGGCGGCCACGACTCACCACGCGAATGGCAGGGGGCGCTGCCTTTTACGTATCACGTAGGACCCGGACCGGCGCGGGTGAAGATGCATCTTAAGCAGGACTATCAGTTCCGCACGCTGTGGGATGTGATTGGTCGGGTCCACGGCAGCGAGTTTCCAGACGAATGGGTGGTTGCAGGTAACCATCGCGACGCGTGGGTCTATGGGGCGGTCGATCCAAACAGCGGCACAGCAGCGATGCTCGAAAGTGTGCACGGAGTAGGCGAGCTGCTGAAATCTGGTTGGAAGCCGAAGCGCACCCTAATTTTTGCCAGTTGGGACGGCGAAGAAGAGGGTTTGATCGGTTCCACCGAATGGGCCGAACAGTATGAATCCGAACTGGCCAATGCGCCCGCATACTTCAACATGGACGTGGCGGTGTCAGGCTCGAAGTTCGGCGCGTCGGCGGTGCCGAGTCTAAAGCAATTCCTGCGCGACGTGACCAAGGCCGTGCCCAGCCCTAAAGGCGGGACTGTTTATGAAGCGTGGCAGAAGGTAGATCAGCCGGGAGTTCCTTCTGCGCAGTCGCCCACGGAGACGATGGGCGACAGCCGCCGCTTAGCTGCCGCGCCTGCGAAAGGCGAGGTTCCGGTCGGCGATCTGGGCAGCGGGTCCGACTACAGCGCTTTCCAGCAACATCTGGCAGTTCCTTCCACCGACATAACTTCCAGTGGACCGTACGGCGTGTACCACTCGGTATTCGATAATTTTGCCTGGTTCAAGAAATTCGGTGATCCGGATTTCGTTTACGAGCAGCAGATGGCGAGGATCTTTGGACTAGAGGCCTTGCGCATGGCCGATGCCGACGTGCTGCCTTACGACTACGAGGAGTATGGGAAGGAGGTGGCCGCTTATCTCGACATTGCAGGAAAACGAGCAGAGAACAAATTCGGCAATCGCGCTCTCGACTTCAACGCAGTGACCGCGGCTGCGAGGCACTTTCAGGACGCGGGAGCAAAGATTCTTTCGAAGCAGAAGAATCCGCCCCGAGATCGCGCCAGGTTGAATCAGGCGCTCTGCAGCGCCGAGCGTGCTCTGCTGGTATCCGAGGGTCTGCCGCACCGTCCCTGGTTTCGCCATGCCATCTATGCCCCGGGGGAATACACGGGATACGCGGCCGTGGTGATTCCGGGAGTGAACGAGGCTTTGGATAAAGGAGACGCTGACCGGGCCCGCCAGCAGTTGGCAGTTCTGGCGGCAGCGCTCGAACGCGCCGCGAAGGCTCTGGAAAATTATCGATAGATCAATGAACGCCAGGCACGCACTCGGTCAATTTCTGCGCACGCTGCCGCACTCGGCAGCCACAACCTTGCTTGCCCTGTTCCCCATCGTCGATCCCTTCGGGGAATCCCGATTTTCTTTACCCTCACAGCTTCGTGGACGGCGAAAGATCGCAACCAGACTGCCCTGAAGACGGGCATCTGGGTCTTTGTAGGGCCCAAACCGCCGCACCAGCGGACGCTCCCAGGAAGAAGAAGAAGAAAAGGAAAACCGTCAGGGCAACGGCGGCAATCCCTGATGACCATGCCAAAATATGACGCGGCACTATCCACGTTCGCCGCGAGCGCCATTACCACACCAATCGCTCCCGGCTCCGACATAGGCGGTATGGCAAGCGTGAGACGTACCCATACCCCAAGCGGTATTGGCCAAGATTAATCCCCCGCAATGCGCGCATCACGCCTGAGGAAAGTCATGAAGCAGAGGGCAGAGAAGATATTTCGCTCACGTGGGCGGAATTGCGCGTGTACGAAAGTCTTACCGTAGAGATAGGGTTCCCCGGACTACCGCCACCGGTCAGAGAAAGGCTTCAGCGAGCTCCACCGGCCATCGAAACCTCGGCGGCGATGACCTCTCCCACGTCCCTCGTGGTGGCGCGGCCGCCGATGTCGCGGGTTCGAACATCGGAGTGCGCCAGCACTTTGAAAATGGCCTGTTCAATGGCATCAGCTGCCTGTTTTTCGCCGAGATGTTCGAGCATCATTGCGCCCGACCAGATCTGGGCTACCGGATTTGCAATCCCTTTTCCGGCGATATCAGGGGCCGAGCCGTGTACTGGCTCAAACATCGAGGGATATTCCCGTTCAGGATTCAAATTGGCCGCTGGCGCAAGCCCCATCGATCCCACAACCGCTGCTCCCAGATCGGAAAGAATATCGCCGAAAAGATTCGATCCGACTACGACATCGAACCAGTCGGGATGAGCCACGAAATGTGCGGTTAGGATGTCGATGTGGTACTGGTCGGCTTTTATCTCTGGATACTTCTCTGAAATAGCGGCGAACCGCTCGTCCCAGAAGGGCATGGAGTAGACAATGCCATTGGACTTGGTGGCCGAGGTGACGTGCTTCTTGCGCGTGCGGGCCAGTTCGAAGGCATAGGTAATGATGCGGTCGCAGGCGCGGCGGGTGAAGATACTCTGCTGCATTGCGACGTCGAACTCGGTATTCCGATTGAGCCGTCCGCCCACCTCCGAGTATTCTCCTTCACTATTTTCCCGGATGATGATGAAGTCGATGTCTCCGGCCTTGCGGCCACTGAGGGGACTCGTGACGCCCTCGAGCAGGCGCACCGGGCGAAGGTTAACATACTGCTGAAATCCCCGGCGAATGGGAATCAGCAAACCCCAAAGTGATGTGTGGTCGGCTACTCCGGGATAACCCACTGCGCCCAGGTAGATGGCATCAAAGGGACGCAGTTGGTCAAGACCATCTTCGGGCATCATGCTGCCGGTCCTGGCGTAACGCTCGCAACTCCAATCGAAACGCTGCCACGAGAATGACAAATCAAAGCGGCGACCCGCAGCCTCGAGCACGCGAATGCCCTCGGAAACCACCTCTCGTCCAATGCCGTCGCCTTCGATCACCGCAATTTTGTAGTTCTTCAAGATTCTTCACCTTCCAGGAGTTTTGTTCATGCCACAACTATTTATTGCAGAAGGGCCGTCAGAGTACGGACGTCCGATAGGTCTTCAAGGCTGCGCACCATGTCGATCACCTGGTTCGCCTTTGCGCCGGGCCACTCCGCGAACGCGGCGCAGCCGCGGAATTTTTCCGCAACCTCGTCATGGCTTCATGGGATGGCTCGGGCTCCTCTTGCCAAAATCTCGCCGGCCGGAGATGGTACGTTCATTCTTCAACGTGATCTTAATGCTGGTCGTCATCTTAGGCGGCGCGTCAGGTGACTCAAGAATCGATTTGCCTCCCTATGCAAGCCGACCGTGCTGGCGGTGACGTCACCTCCGCTCGCGTGCGGGAGTGAGGCAAGCGAAATTGCACGGAGGAAGAGGAAATAGGTGCCAGCGGGCTTCTTGCATGTCGCTGTTAGACACCGCGCCAGGTGCATCAGTTTCTGAAGCGAAGAGCTCTCAATAGGAGGTTGAATTCACTTCAGCGAAACCAGCCTCTCCACCAACTCCGAATAATCTTTCTTCTCGATTCCATGTACCTGCTTGTTGTACTCGTCTACCTTCGACGAGTAATTCATCGAGCAGAATTTTGGACCGCACATGGAACAGAAGGCTGCTTCTTTGTAGTAGTCGTCGGGCAAGGTTTCGTCGTGCATGGAGCGCGCAGTTTCGGGATCGAGGGAGAGCGCGAACTGCTTCTCCCAGTCGAATTTGTAGCGAGCGTAGCTGAGGGCGTCGTCGCGGTCGCGCGCGCCGGGCCGTCCGCGGGCGATGTCGGCGGCGTGAGCGGAAATCTTGTAGGCGATGATGCCATCCTTCACGTCTTTTTCATTCGGTAACCCTAAATGCTCCTTAGGCGTAACGTAGCAAAGCATGGCCGCGCCGTACCATCCAATCATCGCTGCGCCGATCGCCGATGTGATGTGGTCGTAGCCCGGAGCGATGTCGGTGACTAGCGGGCCCAGCGTGTAGAACGGAGCTTCGTAGCAGAGCTCGACCTCTTTTTCTACCTGCTCTTTGATCTTATCCATCGAGACGTGGCCCGGGCCCTCGATCATCACTTGAACATCGTGCTGCCACGCAATTTTCGTCAACTCGCCTAGAGTTTTCAGTTCGGCGAACTGTGCTTCATCACTGGCGTCTGCGACGCATCCTGGACGGAGGCCGTCTCCCAGCGAAAAGCTGACGTCATACTTCTTCATGATTTTGCAGATGTCGGCGAAGCACTCGTAAAGAAAATTCTGTTTGTGGTTATGAGCCATCCACTGCGCGAGAATAGCGCCGCCGCGGCTTACGATTCCGGTAATGCGCTTCGAGATTAACGGCAGATACTGGACCAGCACGCCCGCGTGAATCGTCATGTAGTCCACGCCCTGGGCAGCTTGTTCTTCGATCACTTCGAGCATCACCTCAGCGTTCAAATCTTCAACCCGCTTCACCCGCGAAATCGCTTCGTAAATTGGAACGGTGCCGATTGGCACGGGCGAATGCCGCAGGATGGCTTCGCGAATCTCGTGAATATTGCCGCCGGTGGAAAGATCCATCACAGTGTCAGCGCCGTAGTGCACGGCGGTGTGCAGCTTTTTCAGTTCTTCTCTGATTTCTGACGTGACCGCTGAGTTGCCGATGTTGGCGTTGATCTTGCATAAGGACGCCACACCGATCGCCATCGGCTCCAGCTCCGGATGGTTGATGTTCGCCGGAATAATCATGCGCCCGCGCGCCACTTCATCGCGCACGAGTTCAGGTGCGAGCTTTTCGCGATGCGCGATATAGCCCATCTCTTCGGTGACCACGCCTTGCCGGGCATAGTGCATTTGGGAGAAGTTGCCGTCACTGTTCGCTTGTTTGCGCCGTGCAATCCATTCCGCGCGGGGCTTCGGGACGCTGTCACCGTTACTGCCATTGCCGGAATTTCCATTCGGGGGAATCATTTGTAAGAGTCAACCTTTGTCGGGATTCTATAGGCCCCGATTATACTCGGATGGCCGGCGAGATTGGGGTGGTCGAGCGAAAAAGCCTTTGACAGGTTCTCTCTTGCGGAGTGCTGCGCCCGGGCAGTTCGCTTGTCTGGGAACCATCGTCCTTGCCCGTATGGAACAGCGAGGCTTAAAATCTCAACCGTTGCTCAAAGGAGACCTCTCGCTATGCGCGTGCCCCATCTTTTGCTGGCCTTATTGTTTCTCATGACTTCTGGCTGCTTCGCCCAAACATCTTCGTCTACTAAACCTGCTCCGGGCTTTAGCATCGATACCATCGACAAGAGCATCGATCCTTGCGTAGATTTCTACCAGTTTGCCTGCGGCAATTGGATCAAGAATTCCGAGATTCCTCCCGATCAATCGCAGTGGGTCAGCTTTGTTGAACTCCGCGAGCGCAATCTGGATATTGAGCATGACATTCTGGAGAAGGCGGCTTCCGGCGGGGCAAGCCGCGATGCGGTGGATCAAAGAATCGGGGACCTCTACGGTTCGTGCATGGACGAAAAAGCCGTCAATGCGAAGGGCATCACGCCGCTCAAGCCCGAACTGGAGCGCGTGGCTGCGGCGAAGGACAAAGCATCTCTCATAGACGAACTGGCGCATCTTCATCTGGTCGGCGGGGAATCGTTGTTCAGCTTTTATTCATCACCAGACTTGCACAATGCGGATCAGGTGATCGCCTACATTGATCAGGGTGGCCTGACGCTTCCCGACCGCGACTACTACACCAAGGACGACAACACAAAGATGAAGGAGATGCGGCAACACCTGGTCGAATATGTCACGCAAACGTTTACGCTGGCAGGCCAAACCCCGCAGCAGGCGGCTGCTTCCGCGCAAACTGTGCTGCGCATTGAGACGGCTTTGGCTAAAGCTTCGATGGACCGTACCGCACGGCGCGATCCCAAGAACCGCGATCATAAGATGAGCCGCGACGAGGCCGTTGCGCTCGGCCCCGATTTCTATCTTAGCCGCTACTTCACGGCGGTCGGTGCGCCCAACTTCGCGCAACTCAACGTCACCAATCCCGATTTCTTCAAGCAGGTGAACGGCGTTCTGGAATCCGAACCTCTTGATTCGCTAAAAACTTATGTGAGTTGGCACGTGCTGAACGCGGCGGCTCCGTGGCTTTCGCAGCCATTCGTCGAAACGAATTTTAAATTCGAGCAGAACCTCACGGGCCAGAAGGAAATACAGGCGCGATGGAAGCGTTGTGTCAGCCTTACCGATCATGAATTGGGCGAAGCCCTGGGGCGCAGATATGTGGATCTCACCTTCGGAGCGGACGGCAAACAGCGCATGCTGAAGATGGTCGATGCCCTCGAGAAGTCGCTCGCGGAAGATATTCACGACCTTTCCTGGATGAGCGACGAAACCAAGACCCAGGCCAAGGTAAAGCTGGAAGCGATTCGCAACAAGATCGGCTATCCCGACGTGTACCGCGATTACAGCTCGGTCGTGATCAAGTCCGACGATCTGATGGGCAATGTCGCCCGCGCCGACGAATTCGAATCGAAGCGCCAAATTGCGAAGATTGACAAGCCGCTCGACCGCAGAGAGTGGGGGATGACTCCGCCCACCGTGAACGCCTATTACAGCGGCTCGTTCAATGAAATCGTGTTTCCGGCAGGCATTTTGCAGCCACCGTTCTTCGACAAGAGCATGGACGACGCCGTTAACTTTGGCGGTATCGGCCTGGTGATTGGCCACGAACTTACCCACGGTTTCGACGACCAGGGCCGCAAGTTCGATCCGCATGGCAATCTCCACGACTGGTGGACTGTGCAAGACGGCAAAGAGTTCGAGCAACGAGTCAGTTGTGTGGCGAACGAGTACTCAAACTTTGTGGCGGTTGATGACTTGAAGCTGAATGGGCGGCTCACACTTGGCGAGAACACAGCCGACAATGGTGGCGCGCGCATCGCTCTAATGGCGCTTGAGCACATGATCGCCGATGACAAGTCTGGAAAAGAAGGTCAGAAAATCGACGGCTACACCCCCGAGCAAAGATTTTTCCTGGGGTTCAGCCGCGTATGGTGCGAGAAACAGCGTGAAGAGATTGCCCGTACCCGGGTACTCACCGATCCTCATTCTCCGGGCAAGTACCGCGTGGATGGCGTGGTGCAGAACATGCCGGAGTTCCAAAAGGCCTGGGGATGCAAGGCGGGCCAGCCCATGGTGGCGGAGAACGCCTGCCACGTTTGGTAGCTGTAAAAGTGGGGACAGCCGAGCCTTCCACCTCGCTCAGGGCAGGTTGTCGGCTGGCCACCACCACAGTCACTCGCGGGTGCTCCCGCTTTGAGAGGGCGCGGCTTCAGGCCGCGCCGCTAAACCACGCCCGGATCAACATCGGCTTTAAGCCGCCACTTGCGCTCATCGCCGCTGTTCCCTGGCGGGCAACCGCGGCCACCAGCGACGAACATTGCGGCAATACTCTTCGTACGGGGCTCCGAATTTCTCGCGCAACGTCGGCTCTTCGTAAAAGAGAACAAACAGATGGACGGCGAGCGCAACCGCTGCGACGGCCGCGATCAGTCTGGGATGAGGATGCCCAAAAATTACCCACAGCCCAATCCAACCTGCGGCGAAGCCCAGGTACATGGGATTGCGCACGTAGCGGTAGAAACCCACCACCACCAGGCGCTGCGGCGGAGCGACCGGGGCGGGCGTGCCGCGTCCCGTCCATCCGAAGTCCCAGACGCAGCGCAGGGCAACCGCAAATGCCAACACAGATGGAACGCCGGCCAACCACCGCCAGCGGGCCGCTCCCGCCATTTCCACGCTGAAACCAAGCCATCGTGGAAGTAGCCAGAACCACAGGGAGAAGAACCCCGCGCCTACTGCCACCGAAGCCGCTGCCGACAGCCAGCGATAGCCTTCTCCGGCCGGTGCAGTTCTCCAAGCTTGCAGGTTCGTCATGAGCACCTCCTCCGCCAAAGTTCTCATCTATTCCGATTCAGTTCTCGCCCACAACAGCCCTTGCTGACGCCATATTGCAGGCGTCGACCACGTGGGCGAGGTCTGCGAACGGGACGTCATCTGTTTTCAGAAGTACCATTCTGCGGCTTCCGTCGTTCTGGCGTCGCAGAAGATCCTCTAACCTGTGCTGCAGCGCTTTAAGAGGAACCGGTTGGTTATCGATTCTCAGAACGGGCAATCCGTGGTCGTCGCTGATCTGCAAGACTATGGCTGCGTCGACTGAGGGCCGCGCAAGCCACAGTGGGATTCCCGCAGGAGCAGCGATCCCCCGCGGGGGCGCTCCGGCTGGTGTCGCCGTCAGCAGAAATACTCGTCGAAAACGATCCGCACGGGCGGCCTCAAGAACTCGCTTGAGGCTGGAAGACGGAGCCCGGCCATCCGCCTTGATATAGAGTTCTTGTTCGCGGTTGCGAGGCCTGCTCTGCATTTCTTGCTGCCAGCTTTCGGGAGTGACTGACTCGACTCCAAAGTAGAGATGGCCGCTCTCTGTAACGGTCACGACCCACGCGTCGGGATTGTCCGCAGCAGGCAGCAAACCTGCACTGGTCGTGATTGGCATCTGAACGCTGATCCCGCGCTGCAGGGCCGGAGCTTGAGCAAGCGCGCTCCCGGCGATAGTCAACGCAATGAGTCCTGATGCGAGGTTCCTCATAGGGTGTTCCTTTCGAATATTTAGTTGAGATCACTGTGCCTTCGCGCCGCCGAGCGATGCGGTTGCGAGGGTTCCACCGAGCCCCATGGTTTCGACTGCCGACGAGGGCACAATCACCATCGAGCCTTTTTCCTTAATCGCCTCATACAGCATGTTCATGGCGCGCAGGTGCAAGGCCACGGGGTTCTCCGCATAGGCCGCGGCAGCTTGCACAAAGCTGT
>DATNKA010000382.1:0-19271 GCA_035603655.1 Candidatus Acidiferrales bacterium
TCCCCGGCCGCTTCGTCTTCGGCTCGCTCCCGGGCGACCTGCTGACCCCATTGCTTCCCAGCTTGACCTCCTTGCAGACGGCATCATTCGGACTTCCGGAGGTTTTCCAGCAGGGCTTTGGCAATCCTACTTACCCCTACTACACCCGCCCTCTGACGTCGGTGTACGGACAAGACTCATGGGCGATCACGCCAAGCTTCACTTTTAACTACGGCCTCCGCTACGAACTGGACACGCAATTCTTGCCTTTGACCACCTATAAGAAGGATTTTGCGCCCCGGGTATCTTTCGCATGGGATCCTGCAAAAGACCACAAGACGGTCATCCGCGGCGGTTACGGAATTTTTTACGGTCCTGTGGATGCGCAGATCCCCGACGTTGACTTGAGCCTGGGAGTTGTGAACCAGAATAAGTCTGCAGTCGAGAACAACTCGCCAGCCAATCAGGTGGCGAACCTGACCGCGACCTGCGGTTTCTCACAGTTTGGAACGCCGATCATCCCCGGTACTGGCGCCAGCCCTTGCAATCGAGAAATTTCTATTTATGTAGATCCAATCGGTGGCGTTCCAGCCTTAGGGCTAGCAGGCGCGCCCAATGTTTTCGCTGGGCTGTTTGCTAAAGGATTGATTCAGTGCACTACCGCCAACCCCGGGAGCGCTGCCTGTATCACGCCGGCTGCGGTGGCTCCGTTTGGTATTGACGTTACGAATAGTGGTCCCGTGGGTCCACTGCAAGTGGTCTTCGTGAATCAGCCGGGCTATCGCCCTCCCATCGCGCAACAAGCTTCGTTTGGAATTGAGCGCGAGCTCGGACCTGGGATGTCATTTTCTCTCAGCGGTATCTACTCGCATACCCAGAGAATACCGGTTGCCATCGATACCAATCTGCTGCCGGCGCCATTCACAACGTTAACGCTCGCGAATGGCCAGACTGTTTCCTACCGTAACTGGAACACGACGGCGGCGGGGGCCGACCCGCTCGGAGGCACCGAGCCCGGCGGCTTGCCTTGTGATAAACCCACTGCTCAGTGCTTTGTGAATCCTCTGGTGGTGCAGAACAACGCCTACAGCTCTGAGGCATACGCTCTTTACGAGGGCCTCATTGTGGAAGTCAAGAAGCGCTTCAGTGATCACTTCACGTTGTTTGGAAACTATACCTGGAGCAAAGCCTTCGACACATCGACGGATTTCAACAGTGACTATGGGCCGCAGGATCCGACGAACATCAACATCGATCGTAGTCTTTCCGAGTTTGATGAACGGCACAAAGTGGTGATCGCCGGCGTAATTGACAGCCCATGGAAGCAAAATGTTCTGTCAGGCTTCCAGCTAGCTCCCATTTTCAGCTACCACAGCGGACATCCTTTTAACTTACTCGCTGGAGGAGAGATCAACGGCGACAATCACACCACCAATGAACGTCCCATTGGCGCGCCGCGCGACACGGGTCTGGGTCCAAATTATGTCGACTTTGATGCACGCTTAAGTTGGCAACACAAACTGGGCGAGAAGGCTAACCTTCAATTCACCGCCGAGGGATTTAATATTGCAAACCGCACGAACTTTGCCAGCGTGAACAACGAGGTGAGCCCACTTTTTGGTCTTACTCCGGGGTTTACGACTTTTGACGTGCACGGGATTCGCCCAGGTAGCGCCATTGCGGGCGGGGGAACGGATACTCCCAGCACGCCGCTATCTTTTACATCGGCTCTGCCCAAAAGACAGATCCAGCTCGGCGTTCGCTTCAGCTTCTAGCTTAGCGGAGGCTGGGTCCTATCTGATGTTGGCGGGGAGAGCTGTCGTCTTGCAGTTACCGTCATGCACTCCGAGGAGTACTCGATGGGGTTCGCCGAAAATCAGCAAGCCCGGATCTATTGGGACGAACAAGGCCATGGCGCACCCGTCTTGCTGATCATGGGGCTTAGCTATCCCTCCGACATGTGGCACCGCACCCGGCCTGCTCTGGCGGCCCACTACCAAACCATCGCTCTGGATAACCGGGGCATCGGAAGGAGCGACGTACCACCGGGTCCATATCCGATTGCCTTGATGGCATCTGACGCCGCAGCGGTCCTCGATGCCGCCGGAGTCGAGAGCGCTCATTTGTTCGGCGTCTCGATGGGAGGGATGATCGCGCAGGAATTCGCGCTGCAATATCCGAAGCGGGTGCGGTCGCTGGTTCTGGGCTGCACTGCCGCCGGCGGCCCGACTGCAGTGCGCGCCGACGCGGAAGCAACCCAGATGTTGATGACGCGCGACAAAATGACTCCCGAGCAGGCGCTCGAGGCGCCCATACCTTTTATCTACGATTCGACAACGCCACGCGAACGAATTGATGAAGACCTTGCGATTCGCCGGCCATGGTTGCCCCGCCCCGAGGCCTATATAGCGCAGTTGCAGGGAATCATTGCCTGGGAATCATACTGTCGGCTTTCCGGAATCGCCGCGCCCACCTTGGTAATCCACGGCGAGAATGACCGCCTCGTGCCGCCGGGAAATGGCAAATTAATCGCCCAGCGAATTCCGGGTGCGAAGCTCGTGATGATTCCCCATGCCAGCCATCTCTTCACCACCGACCAGCCGGAAGCCGCGCACCACGCTATTTTGGAATTCCTCAACCAGCGGACCGGAAGCGCCGATCGGTTGGAGAAGGAGAAGGCTTCATGTTGAAGGAGGCTGCCCAAGCTACGCAGAATTCCACCGTGCAGAATTCCACCGGGAATGTGAAGCAGCTTTTCGACCTTACCGGGCGTGTGGCGATCATTACCGGAGGCTCCATCGGATTGGGACGTCAAATGGCGGAGGGCCTCGCAGAAATGGGCGCGAACATTGTATTGTGCGCTCGCAAGCAGGAGCGCTGCCATCAGGCCGCCGAGGAATTGCAGCAACTCGGTGTCAAAGCTATTGCCCTGGCGTGCGATGTTAAGAATCCGGCCAGCATTCAGGAAGTTGTCGACGCGACTCTCTCCCAGTTCGGACGGATCGATGTCCTGATCAATAACGCCGGCATCTCCTGGGGTGCTCCGGTTGAGGAGATGCGGCTGGCAGATTGGAACAAGGTTATCGAGACCAACCTGACCGGCACCTTTCTGTGCGCCCAGGCAGTGGGCAAAGTCATGATCCAGCAAAGCCGCAGGAAGCCCAGCCAAGGAAAGATCATCAACATCGCGTCGGTGGCTGGACTGGGCGGCGCTCCGCCGGAACTCTCAGCAATCGGTTATCACGCCAGCAAGGGCGGAGTCATCGCCTTTACCAAAGACCTCGCGTGCAAGTGGGCGGCTCACAACATCCAGGTGAACGCAATCGCTCCCGGCTGGTTTCCCACTCACATGTCGAGCCGTGTCCTGGAGCATCATCAGGATCTTTTCCTCTCACACATTCCCTTACGGCGTTTTGGCAACGAACATGATTTGAAAGGAGCAGCCGTCTTTCTCGCTTCCGACGCCTCTAACTATGTCACCGGCCACGTGCTCGTAGTAGATGGAGGTCAGTCCGCCTGGTAGTGACGAGATTTTTGCAGGGCGCATTGAGACATGAATATTCCCCTTACCCCCGTACGATTCCTGCGCTACGCTGAACAGCAGTTCCCTGGTAAGACCGCCGTAGTCTGCGGCGACCTGCGGTTCACCTACGCCCAATTCGCTGAACGCGCCTGTCGCCTCGCCGGCGCTCTGCGCGAAACCGGAGTAAAAGCCGGCGACCGCGTTGCGTTTCTCAGCCTGAATTGCCATCGGCTTCTCGAAGCCTATTACGGCGTTCTAGAAGCTGGCGCAGTCTTGCTTCCGTTGAACATCCGCCTTGCGCCTCGTGAACTGGCATACATCCTGAACGATGCCGGTGCAAAGGTGCTCTTTTTGGAAAAAGAGTTCGAAGGAGTCGTGGATTCTTTCCGCCAGAGCGTTCCAACCTTGCAGACTTTCTTGCTGCTTGACTCCGCACCGCAGGCCCCGTGGCTATCATCGCAGAACTATGAAGACATTTTGGCCGCGGCGACACCCTACCGCGCCGACATTATGGACTTCGACGAAAACTCCCTGGCTGAACTGTTCTATACCAGTGGCACCAGCGCCGATCCCAAAGGGGTGATGCTGACCCACAGAAACATCTATCTGCATGCGCTCTCGGTTTGTCTGACATTCCTTACTAAAGCCGAGAGCGTAAACCTGCATACCATTCCGTTGTTCCACGCCAACGGCTGGGGTACCGCCCATTCGATCACCTTCGTCGGGGGAAAACATGTCATGATTCAGCGCTTTACCTGCGCGGAAGTTTTCCAGTTAATTGAACGCGAGCGTGTCGATTCACTGAGCCTCGTGCCGATCATGGCAACAGCATTGGTGAATTCACCCGAGCGGCCAAGATACGATCTGAGCAGCCTGCAGTGGATTTCAATCGGCGGAGCCGCATCGTCTCCGACCTTGGTGCGCGAGGTCGAGGAACAATTTGGCTGTGTGTGTTTTGCCGGATACGGTCTGACGGAAACTGCTCCCGTGCTCTCCACCGCCAAACCGAAGGCAGGATCCGAACTCCAAGGCGAGTCGCGCTATGTGGCCCAAGCCAAGACCGGATACGCAATTCCAGGAGTGGAGCTTCGTATTGTCGACCGTGAGGGCAACGACGTTCCACGCGACGGCGAAACCATGGGCGAGATTATCGCTCGTTCCGATGGCGTGATGCAGGGATACTGGCAACAGCCTGCATACACTACAGACGCGATGCGCGACGGCTGGTTCCATACCGGAGACATGGCCACCATTACCGAGGATGGACACATCCTCATCGTTGATCGCAGGAAAGACATCATTGTCAGTGGTGGTGAAAACATTTCATCGCTCGAAGTGGAGAAGGCGCTCGTGGCCCATCCCAGCGTCTACGAGGCTGCCGTCATTCCAGTCCCGGATGAAAAATGGGGAGAAGTGCCCAAAGGACTTGTGGTACCCAAACCAGGATCAAACCTGACAGAAGCGGAGCTGCTCGAGTTCTGCCGATTGCGTATCGCGCACTTCAAGTGTCCACGGTCGATTGAGTTTCTGCAGAGCTTGCCCAAAACGGCGACCGGCAAAGTTCTAAAAAAAGGCCTGCGGCAAAAATATTGGCGTGAAAACCAACCTGGTCAGCCCGAATTTACGACGCACAAATAGATCCTTGGAGTAATTGAGCTAGCCTCAAAGCAAAGAGCAAAGAGCGAAAAATAAGGCCGCGATTTCAGTCGTCAACACGGCAGGAGAGCGAGTTTTATGGACGATCTAGTTCAACTCACGCGGGACAAGGATGTCGCGATCATCACCATCAATAATCCTCCCGTGAACGCCTTGAGCCCCGCCGTCGCGCAGGCGATTGCCAAGACCTTTGAGCAGGTGGCCAAAGATGGGGGCATCAAAGCGGTGGTGCTGATTGGTGGCGGCCGCACATTCGTCGCCGGCGCCGACATCAGGGAATTCGGCAAGATCACGTCTGGCAAAACCCAGCGAGGCGCAGGCCTCCTTCCGCTTTTGCTTCAGATAGAAAATGTGCGCAAGCCTGTTGTGGTGGCTATTCATGGCAGCGCCTTCGGCGGCGGCCTCGAGCTTGCGATGGCTGGCCACTATCGGGTGGCTGCTCCAAATTCGCAACTGGGTCAGCCCGAAGTGAAGCTCGGAATAATTCCGGGCGCTGGCGGTACGCAGCGTTTACCTCGGCTCGCAGGCGTTGCAAAAGCCGTCGAGATGTGTGCGGAAGGCAACCCAATCACAGCTCAGGAAGCTCTGCGACTTGGGCTTGTTGACCGTCTAATTGATGGCGATCTGCTGACGGGCGCCATAACTTTCTCGCGCGGAATCGCCGCAAGCCCGCTCCTCAAGACTCGTGAGCGCGACGTCAAACTGGGCACTCTCGAGCAGAATGCACCCATTTTCGCTGCCGCTCGCGAGAAGGCGCGCACCAAACAGCGCGGCATGATCGCGCCGCCAGCAGCCATCGACGCGGTGGAAGCCGCTACCAGGCTTTCCTTTGATGAAGGATGCGAGGTTGAACAAAAGCTCTTCAACGATTGCCTTTTCTCGGATCAATCCAAGGCGCTCATCCATGTTTTCTTCGGTGAGCGCGAGGTCGCTAAGATTCCGGACATACCAAAAGAAACTTCCATCATCCCGGTAAACTCCGTGGCGGTAGTGGGCGCTGGAACCATGGGCGGCGGAATCGCCATGGTCTTCGCCAACGCCGGCATTTCCGTGTTGCTCAAGGACGCCGACCAGCCGGCACTTGATCGTGGGCTAGCCACCATCCAGAAGAATTACCTCAGTTCGGTCAAGCGCGGACGCTTCACCCGACAGTTCGTGGATGAACGCCTGGAACTGATTCGTCCAACCCTCAGCTACGACGATTTCGGCGAGGTGGATATGGTCGTCGAGGCCGTATTCGAGGGCATGGTGCTGAAGAAAGAAGTCTTCGGCCAGTTGGATCGAGCATGCAAGAAAGGAGCGATCTTGGCGAGTAACACATCAACCCTCGACATCGACGAGATCGCATCAGCCACTTCAAGGCCTGAAGCCGTAGTCGGCACTCATTTCTTCAGTCCCGCGAATATCATGCGCTTGCTCGAGATCGTACGCGGCAAGGCAACCGGCAAAGACGTGATCGCGACCGGCATGCAACTCTCGAAAAAACTTGGCAAGGTCGGCGTGCTCGTAGGCAACGGCCGCGGCTTTGTAGGAAATCGCATGTTCGGCCCCTACCGCCGTGAAGCTCAGTTCCTTGTTGAAGAAGGCGCAAGCGTTGAAGCCGTCGACAAAGCACTGTACGACTTCGGCATGGCGATGGGACCGATGTCTACAGGTGATCTGGCAGGCCTTGACGTGGGCTGGCGTATCCGCAAAGAGTATCTCCACCTCGAAAAACCTGGCGTGCGCCAGCCCTTCGCGGAGGATCGTCTCTGCGAACTCGGACGCTACGGCCAGAAAACCGGAGCGGGCTGGTACAAGTATGACGAGAACCGGCGCGCGATTCCCGATCCTGAAGTCGACCAACTGGTGCGGAAGTGGGCGAGCGAAGCCGGCATCGCGCCACGCCAGATCTCATCCCAGGAGATCGTCGATCGCTGCATCTATGCCTTGGTGAATGAGGGCGCGCGCATTCTCGACGAAGGCATCGCTCTGCGCGCCGTTGACATCGACATCATCTATCTGAACGGTTACGGCTTCCCAGCCTATCGCGGCGGTCCGATGTGGTATGCCGACGCGGTCGGACTGGATAAGGTCTACGGTCCCATCTCAGAATTTCATCAACGGCACGGCGAACTCTGGCAGCCTGCTCCCTTGCTGAAGCGTCTGGCCGAAGAAGGCAGGACCTTTGCCGAGTTCAACAAGGAACAAACCGTGCTGGCGTAAGAGGGGTTTTTAGAACGCAACCACAACATTTGAGCAACTGATGGAGGAATTAGCGATGAACAGTACAGAGAACGCAAACAAGCGGCTCGATCACTTTGGTTTTACCTATAAACTTTTGCTCGGATTCGCGATCTGCGTGGTCGCGCTGAGCTCGGCGCCAACTGCATCTGCCGGCGACTCATCTCACCCTCCGATTGCTCTTACTGAAAGTGGAGTCGTGATTGGCTCAACGACAGATGGCGTAAACCAGTTTCTCGGCATCCCATACGCAGCTCCGCCGGTAGGATCTCTGCGCTGGAGACCCCCGAAGCATTACGGCTTGTTTCCCGGGTTTATCCTGCAAGCAACTCAATTCGGTAGTGAGTGTACGCAAGCTGGAGGGGGCAGCGAGAACTGCCTTTTCCTGAATGTCTTCACCCCACATGTGAAATCGCATGATGGATGGCATGATCGCGATCGGCGCGGCCTCCCTGTGATGTTTTGGATTCATGGAGGAGGACTCATTAATGGCAGCAGCACCCCGTACAATCCCGGGTTGCTGGTGAGCAAAGAAGTGATTGTCGTTACCATTAATTACCGCCTGGGTTTCTTGGGATTCTTTGCCCAGTCTGCAATAGATGCAGAAGGCCATCTCAGTGGCAACTATGGCTTGATGGATCAGCAATTCGCGCTGCAGTGGGTTCGCAGGAACATTGCGAACTTTGGCGGCGATCCCGACCGGGTAACGATATTCGGTGAGTCCGCGGGCGGACAAAGCGTCTACGCCCACCTCGCATCGCCTCTTGCGTCGGGCCTGTTCCGTGGCGCGATTGCGGAAAGCGGATCGTATGCGGAATTCCAGGATTATTTTTTTAATGTTGTGACCCTGGCGCAGGCCGAAACGACAGGCAGCCAGAGCGTACCGTCGGGTGCCGCGATTGCCGATAGTGTCGGATGCACCAGCCAGACAGCTTCGTGTCTGCGTGCCGTTCCCGCTGCGACGATGGTCGCGAAAGAGCCATTCCCGCTGTATCCGTTCGTCGATGGAAGGCTCCTTACACAGACAATCGGCGCGGCATTTGCCAGCGGCGAATTCAATCACGTGCCGGTAATCGCGGGCACCAATCACGATGAATATCGACTGTTTGTCGCTCTTGACTTCGACCTCGTTGGGAATCCGATACTGACTTCGGCAGAGTACACCACTGCCACCACTGCTCTGTTTGGGACCCTCGCTCCCCCCGTCCTCGCCTTGTACCCATTCGCCGCATACCCTGTCGGTGGCGAGGCATTGGGAGCATCCGGGACTGACGGAGTTTTCAGCTGTCCCGCGCGTAACGTGGATCAAGCCTTGTCGAAACTCGTGCCCACCTTTGCCTACGAGTTCAACGATGAGAACGCTCCCCCCGCGCAGTCTTTATTTGGCGGATTGTTAACCTTTCCGCTGGGCGCCTATCATAGCTCGGAGCTTCAATACCTGTTCCCGGGCATCGATGTTTTCGGACTGCCGACAACGCTTTCGAGCCAACAAATGGAACTCTCCGATGCGATGGTCAGCTATTGGACGCAGTTCGCCAAGAAGGGAGATCCGAATTCCTCCACTGAACCGCTCTGGTCTCCCTACAGTGCGTCAACCGACGAGTTCCAATCGTTGATACCACCGGCGCCAGTGGTCGAGTCCAACTTTGACAGTAGCCACAAGTGCTCAACCTTTTGGGACACTTTTTAACAGCGAGCAATCGGCGGGCGCGCGCTGCCTTACCGTAGGTTTCGCGCGTCCGCCTGCAGGATTATTGCTCTAACCGCGCGGACAGGAACTGCTGATCCCCAATCATCGGAAGCAAACAAAATTACAAGATGCCCGCTACCACGCCAACCGAAGCCACAACCGCCGCTGCTCAGACTACGGCTGACTCTACCGCACATTCATTGCGCTACGCCTGGCACGTGGTCGGCGTCTTAACGCTTCTGTACGCGTTCTCATTCATCGACCGCCAGATCTTCAGTCTGCTGGTCGGCCCGCTTCGTCGCGACTTACACATCGGCGACGCTAAGATGAGTTTGCTGATTGGGTTCAGCTTTGCACTGTTTTATACATTCTTCGGGATTCCTCTCGGCCGTCTGGCAGACGTTTATAGCCGGAGGCTGATTATCGCGGCCGGTCTGGTGTTGTGGAGTGGATTCACAGCCAGTTGCGGACTGGCGCAAACGTTCGAAACGATGCTTTTGCTGCGCATGGGCGTCGGCGTGGGAGAAGCGGCGCTTTCACCCGCTGCCTATTCGCTGATCACCGATTATTTTCCTCGTGACCGTCTGGCCACTGCAATTAGCGTCTACTCGATGGGCATCTACATCGGTTCCGGCCTGGCTTACCTGCTCGGTGGACTAGTCGTGGCGTATGCTTCGACCCAGGCCATGTGGACCGTTCCGCTGCTGGGCGCCGTCCATCCCTGGCAGATGATCTTTCTCTCGATCGGCCTTCCGGGCATTGCAGTGGCGCCCCTGCTCTTTACGGTACGCGAACCCTCCGCACGCCCCGGAACCGCCCGACGGGAAGCTGTTCCAATGCGGCAAGTCTTCTCCTATATCTTCAAAAACCGGCGGACATTCCTGCTCCACAACATCGGTTTCGGCCTGCTTGCGCTCTCTTCATACGCCAGTGCCGCTTGGGTGCCGGAATTCTATCGGCGCAATTTCCACTGGGCCATCGGAAGCACAGGCGTTGTATACGGCTCCTGCGTCGCGATCTTCGGTTGCGCTGGAATCATCAGCGCGGGCCGGATCGCTGACTACTTGCGCGAGCGCGGCCGGGACAACGCGACTCTGTTTGTGGGTGCGCTGATCGGACTAGTCGGGATAGCGGTTAACTGTCTTTTGTACCTGGCGCCGTCGGCGACTTGGGCAACCTTCTGGTTGGTGGCCGGCTGCGCGCTTGCGGCAGCTCCCTTCGGTATCGCTCCCGCTGCAATTCAGCAAATGATGCCCCCAACCATGCGTGGACAGGCCTCGGCTGTGTATTTGTTCTCCATCAATCTCATCGGGCTGGGAATCGGACCCACTGCCGTGGGAGCATTGACACAGTACGCGTTTGGAAGGGATGATGCCGTCCGCTACTCGCTGGTCATCGTGACATCGGTGGCATGCGGACTGGCTGCGGTGTTTCTCTGTGCAGCCTTAAAGCCGTTCCTCGCCAGCCTCGAAAGGGTTCGCGTTTGGAACGCTGCCCACTCCGCTTGAGCTGATCGGCGGGAGTTTCTTGCAAGAAAGGTTCTCGAGTGCACTCCGATGCCATATCAGTTCGTCCCGGCGAAGAACTGAATCTAGCTGCCCTCGCCGATTGGCTGCTTGGAAAAATCGAAGGTGCGGAACGCGGCGTCACAGTCGAACAGTTTCCGGGCGGACACTCGAACCTGACGTATCTGTTGCGGATGAATGGAGATGGCCGCGAGTACGTACTCAGGCGTGCCCCGGTTGGTCCCGTCGCGCCCAAAGCCCACGACATGGCACGTGAATTTCGAGTCCTCCAGATGGTGCATCCGCACTTTCGCGAAGCTCCAGCCGTTTTTCATTTGTGCGAGGATACAAAAGTGCTGGGCGCGGTTTTCTTTCTGATGGAACGCAGGCATGGGCTAATACTGCGCGATGATGTTCCACCTCAGCTCGCTAAGGTGCCGAATTACGCGCAGCGTGTGAGCGAAGCCTTTATCGATGGCATGATCCGACTTCATGCCATCGACGCTTCGAGCCCCGGATTAATTGCCCTCGGCAAGCCCGAGGGATTTCTTGCACGCCAGGTGCAAGGCTGGGCCGATCGTTGGAACCGGGCTAAAACTGATGACGTGCCCAAGATGGATGGTGTGATTCGATGGCTCATCGATGGCCGGCCAGTTTCTCCCGCACCGACCCTCGTGCATAACGATTACAAGCTGGATAACATCATGCTTGCGGTTGCTTCTGCGGATCGCATCGAAGCTGTGGACAAAATCGAGGCTGTGCTTGATTGGGAGATGGCAACGGTCGGCGATCCGCTGGCCGATCTTGGTTTGACTCTGTGTTACTGGGCTTGGGCAGAAGCGCCGCAACTTCGCGCCCGCGGAGTGCCCGCACTCACATCGCAGGCCGGATGGTACACACGAGATCAATTCGTACAACGCTATGCGGAACGCACCGGTCGCGACCTTTCCCGCATCGCTTACTACGAAGTGCTCGGCGTCTTCAAGCTGGCAGTAATTCTGCAGCAAATCTACTACCGCTTCCGGTGCGGCCAAACCCAAGACGCGCGCTTCCAAGATTTCGGCGAGCGGGTTCGAGAATTAGTCGAGCTGGCAGACTCGCTCACAGGAAAACTCAGTTGAGCACCCTGTATCTTGTACGCCATGGCCAGGCGGGAACGCGCGTTGCTTACGATTCCCTCTCTGAGTTGGGAAAGCGGCAGGCGCGGCTGCTGGGTGAGCATTTCGTCTCCCAGGGAATCCAATTTGCTTCGGCCTGTGTGGGGTCGCTGTCCCGCCAGCAGCAAACCGCCACCGAGGTCGGCGCGGCATATGCCGTTGCTGGTGTTTCCTTCCCCGCGGCGAGCGTCGATCCGGCCTGGGATGAGTTTGATCTCAGCCGTGTGTATCGCGAGATTGCTCCGCGTTTGTCTGCCGAGGATTCTGAATTCCGCCGCGAATACGAAGAGATGCGGGAGCAGGTGCGAATCAGCGAAGGCGCGCACGCAGCAAGAATTCATCGCAAATGGCTGCCTTGCGATACAAAACTGGTCGAGGCGTGGATTGGCGGTGGTTATTCCTACAGCGGCGAAACCTGGAACCAATTCCGCGAGCGCGTTGCGGCCTGCCGATCGAAAATCTCTGATGCACGCGAGAACATTGTCATCGTCACGTCGGCCACGCCGGTTGCGATTTGCACTGGCCTGTCCCTGGAGATTTCCGACGCGGGCGTAATGCGCCTCGCTGGCGCAGTGTACAACGCATCTTACACAATCCTGCGTTTGAGAAAAGAGCAGTTGCGGTTATTTACATTTAACGCGGTGCCGCACCTCTCTGCTGACGGACTCCGCACTCACCGCTAGAAACCAGTTCGTAAATGTTTTTTTGGGCAGGCCTTCACAGCTTGCGGAAGAGTTCGCCAATCTCGCCACCGCCGTGGAAGAGCAGTTCTTCGGAGACGCATAGGTCAGCGACCGTGGAAGAGCGGCCCTTCAGCGCCGCGTAAGCCGCTGAAACTTTTCGGGCTTCAGCCTTGTGGTGTCTTACGTATAGTAGCGAACCAACCACTCAGCCACACAGCACGGCTTGTCGTTATCCTGCGCTTCCACCGTCGCGTCAAAGATTGCTTCAATCGCGTCAGGTAACTCTTTCAGCGATCGAAGAGTAAATTGCGCTCGAATCTTCGAGCCGGCGCGAACCGGAGAAGGAAAGCGAACGCGATTGAAGCCGTAATTGACGCCCATACGAAGACCGCTTCGGATCTCAATTGCCTCCTTCATGAAGCGGCTCAACAGCGACAGAGTTAAGAACCCGTGCGCAATCGTACTCCGATAAGGCGATTCATGCTGTGCACGTGCCGGGTCCACGTGGATCCACTGTCGATCCTCAATCACTTCAGCAAAACGCTGAATGTGATCCTGGGTGACGGCGAACCATTCCGTCATGGCGATTTCGCGACCCACCAAATCCTTTAAGGACTCGGGGGTTTCAACTACGAGTGGCATGGATGTCTCCTCTAGATTCCGCGAAAACTTCCGCCTAAGACCATTACACGCAGGAGATCAACGTCCTGCCTGCGACCCGCCCCATTTCCGAAGCTCCATCTTCGCAATCGATTCGGTGTGTACTTCATCCGGACCATCCGCCAAACGTAGAGTGCGCACATTCGCCCAGGCTCCAGCGAGAAAAGTGTCCTGCGAAACTCCCGCACCTCCATGCGCCTGAATCGCTCGGTCCAAGACGCGCAGAACGACATTCGGCGCCACCACTTTAATCATCGCAATCTCCGCGCGCGCTTCCTTGTTTCCGGCGGTGTCCATCATGTACGCCGCATTCAGAGTCAGAAAACGTGCTTGTTCGATCTCCATCCGGGATCGAGCAATTTCGGCCCGTATGGTCCCCTGTTCGGCCAGCGGCTTGCCAAAGGCCACGCGTGCCTGCACCCGCTTGCACATGGTTTCAAGCGCGCGTTCAGCCACACCGATGCAGCGCATGCAGTGATGAATGCGCCCCGGCCCCAGCCGCCCCTGAGCAATCTCAAAGCCTCGTCCTTCGCCGAGCAACATGCTCGAGACCGGCACGCACACGTTTTCAAAAGTGATTTCGCCGTGTCCATGCGGCGCATGGTCATATCCAAAGACCGTCAGCATGCGTTCAATCTTGAGCCCGGCAGCGTCCATCGGCACTAACACCATCGACTGTTGTTGATGGCGCGGAACCGCGCGATCGGGCTTTCCTGGGTCATTGCGGCCCATAAAGATCGCAACCTTGCACCGCGGATCACCCGCTCCCGAGGACCACCACTTGCGCCCATTGATCAAGTACTGATCGCCCTGCCGAACAATGCTGGCCTGAATATTGGTTGCATCCGATGAGGCCACCGCCGGCTCCGTCATCGCGAAGCAGGACCGAATCTCGCCCGCAAGCAGCGGTTTCAACCATTGTTCCTTCTGGTCCGCTGTGCCGTAACGCGCAAGCACTTCCATGTTGCCCGTGTCCGGCGCCGAGCAATTGAATACCTCAGGCGCGATGAAACTGCGCCCCATAATTTCGGCTAGCGGCGCATACTCGAGATTTGTTAACCCCTCCCCATCGGCATCATGCGGCAGAAATAAATTCCACAGCCCCGCAGCCCGGGCTCTTGGCTTGAGCTCTTCAATGACGGTAGACGGCGACCAGCGGTTGCGCTCAATCTCGTCGTAATAGCGCCGCTCATTCGGATAAATGTACTCATCCATGAACGCCTGCAGACGCCGTTGCAGGTGCTTTACTTTGTCGCTGAGCGCAAAATCCATTGCTGCCGCCTATCTTGCTTGCCGCTATCTTCCAGTAAAAGCCGGGGGACGCTTCTCCACGAAATGCGCGACGCCCTCTTTGAAATCCTCAGTCTTGAAACTTGCCATCATCTCATCCACGGAGACATCAAAAGCTTCCGAGAGTGGCTGGAACATAGCCTCGTACACCTGGCGCTTGATGATGCGCAACGAGCGCGGGCTCAGTGTAGAAGCCAGTTCGCGGGCATATTCATGCACCGTCTCATGAAAACTTTCCTGGGGAAGGATTCGGTTCACCAGCCCCATGCGCAGCGCCTCTGCGGCATCGATGGTTCGCGCAGAAAACAACAGATCGAGAGCGTTTGCAATTCCAACAATGCGCGGCAACATCCAGGCCATGCCATACTCGGCAACCAGACCTCGCCGCGCGAATGTAGTGCTGAAGCGGGCTGCATCCGATGCCAGCCGCAAATCGCAATAGAGAGTGATCACCAGGCCCAAGCCAACAACCGGACCATTGATGGCAGCAATCACCGGCTTGCCGATCGCCGGGAAATAAGAATATCTCTTCTGAAAATCAAGCGGTACGCCGTCGCGCGCAGACTCGCGCCTCTGTTCCTCGCGGTTCTGATCAACGAAGCCGTGCTCCGCCACTGCGCTCAGCAGCGACATGTCAGCTCCCGCGCAAAAGCCCCGTCCAGCGCCCGTCAGAACGATCACCCGGACGTCGTGGTCGCGCTCGGCGTTCTCCATAGCCGAACTTACTTCCTTCTCCATAACCGCAGTCCAGGCGTTCAGTTTGTCGGGCCGGTTCAAAGTAATCGTGGCCACTCGATTCGCTACGCAATAGAGGATTTCCTGGCTTGGCATGACCGCGCGATTATATAAAATTCATTTGCGATAGTCACTCTCATGTTAGAGCGACTATCGCCGGGAAGGCTCCCCAACCCATAAAGAGGAGCACAGTTTCCCGCAATTAAGATTCTTTGCGGAAGTGGCCGATGCACTGAGGGGGCATGGGCGATGGAACCAGACCCAAAAACTGCGGCGAGGATCGCTGCCCTCCAAAAGGAAATGGACGCGATTTACCATGCCATTCGCACAAAGGCAAGCGGTGCCGATTATGCCGAATTCGGCATAACGGGCACACGTTTTGACCGAGGGCCGGCGAGTACACCGACCACACCGCCCCCTTTACATTGCAGTACGTGGCGGGACACGATAACATTAATTAGAAGACCGTGCGCTGCGTGCACCCACGCGGATGCGGTGGAGAAATTGTTTGTGCGGTTGGGTAACCTGCCGCGGCCCGAGGCTCGTGTAGAATGCAGAAGGTCGGTGCAAATCCGGCGCAGTTGGATACATCCTCCGACGCCGATCTTGCTAAAATATTGAGTACATGGCAGTTACAGCGTGCGGAAGTGGTGGAACTGGCAGACACACCATCTTGAGGGGGTGGCGCCGAAAGGCGTGGGGGTTCAAATCCCCCCTTCCGCACCAGTTTTAATGCCGTATATTCAGTAGGTTACAGACAGCTACCTAGTTTCGTACAATTATCGTACAATGCTTCCGGCGGGCTCACCTTCTCCCGGAGGCATTCATGCTCAGCGTCTACACTCGTCACTAAGCATACCTTTCGCTAGCGGGCTCCAGACCAACGCGCCCATCCCGTACTTCTGGCACACGGGCAGAACCTCCTGTTCGACACTCCGGTTGAGAATCGAATAAGGCGGCTGTTCGGTGCGGAAGCGAGCCTGGCCTCGGCGCTCCGCCACCCATTGAGCCTCTACGATTTCGGAAACAGGGAAGGTCGATGACCGATGGTGCGCACCTTGCCCTCGCGAATCAGGTCGGTAAGCACCGAGAGCGTCTCCTCGATGTCGGTGTCGGGCGAAGGCCGGTGGATCTGGTAAAGGTCTATGTGGTCGGTCTGCAGACGGCGCAGCGACGCCTCGACTGCCTGCGTAATCCAGCGCCGCGAATTGCCCTGCTGGTTCGGGTCTTCACCCATTGCGCCGTTCACCTTGGTGGCTAGCACTACGTTTTGACGACGTCCCTTGAGCGCCTTGCCGATGATCTCCTCGGACTCGCCGTTGCTGTACCTGTCGGCGGTGTCAACAAAATTGATGCCGAAATCCAACGCTTTGTGGATGATACGAATACATTCGTCGTGATCCGAGTTGGCGATGCCCCCGAACATCATCGCTCCCAAACAATATGGACTGACCTTGATCCCAGTGCGGCCGAGGTTGCGGTAATTCATGGCTGTGTCCTTTCGTCTGTCGATGTAAGGCCAAAACGGCCAGTTAGATTGACTGTGTAGTCTCTCGATTACCAGGGAATCGTTTCGCCTTCCCAGCGCGTGAAGGTGCCCGTCGGACCATCTGGTCCTAGCAGGGCGAGTCGCACCGGTTCAAGCGCAGCTTCTTCGACAGTTCCCGTGCCCTCGTAGGCGTTCAGGTTGGTCTTGATGAAGCCGGGGGAACAGGCATTCACCTTGATATTGGTCGACTCCAGTTCGATCGCCATGCTCAACGTCATAGCGTTCATGGCCGTCTTGGACGCGGAGTAGCCAGGGCCAAAGATATGACGAGACGGGAAGGCCGGGTCCGCCACCCTGGCCAGCGAACCAGCACCACTCGAGACGTTGACGATTCGGGCTGCCGGCGCCTCTCGTAGCAATGGCAGCATCGCCTGGTACACAGCAAGGGTGCCGAAGACATTCGTCTCCCAAATCCTTCGCACCTCGTCCAGCGATACGGTGCTTGCGCGGTTCAGCCTCGAATAGTCCTCGACGGACTGTCCGGGAAGCTTACTCGTATTCGAGATCGCAGCATTGTTCACGAGCACGTCAAGCCTTCCAAACTCCTTGCGGATGCGCTCCGCTGCGGCGGTGATCGAGGGCTGATCCGTCACGTCGAGATGGAGCGCGTGGGCGTCCGGCCCAACCTCTTTGGCCGCGGCTTCGCCGCGCTCGAAATTGCGCGACCCAACCAGGAGAGTGAAGCCGTGTGCCACGAGGTCCTTTGCGATTTGAAGACCTATTCCTTGATTAGCTCCGGTAACCAGAGCGACGGGTTTGTCGTGCATGAGGTTCTCCTTTTCCCATTGGAGTATTCTGGGGATGTAGTCGTACCATGCATTGTTGGAATGGAAGGTATGCGCGCGCAGCATGAGCAAAGTCCAATTCCGAAACGTCGATCTGAACCTATTGATCCCTCTCAAGGCGTTGCTTCATGAGCGCAATGTGACTCGGGCAGCGGAGCGCATCCATCTCAGCCAATCCGCTATGAGCCGGGCGCTGGACCGCCTGCGTTCGGAGCTCGGTGACGAACTGCTGGTCCGAGTGGGACGGAACTATGAGCTGACACCGCGCGGCAGCGAACTGCTCGATGAGCTGGCGCAAGTCATGCCTCGACTGGCACGACTATGGGCCGGAGAGAGCTTCGCTCCCTCCCATAGCGAAGGACACATTCGCTTGGCGATGAACGACTATGCAAGCAGCGTCGTGTTGGCGCCCCTTGCTGAAATCTGTGGACGGCTCGCACCTGGAATTACGTTGGAGGCGGTTCCGTGGCACGAACGGTTTCATGAAGAGAGCGGACTCGTGACAACGCACCTGATTCTAAGTCCACTATCCGTGCCCTCAACGTTTCGCGTGGAGCCTCTGTTCGAGGATGTCTTCGCCTGCGTTCTCGGCCGAAAACTGAAACATCGTAAAGCCTCTCTCACGATGAAGGATTATCTAAGCTTTCGTCATATCTCGGTGGAAACGCAGCCCAACCAGCAGAGTCTCATCGATCGACCTCTTGGAGAAGCTGGTTTCCAGCGCCGTCTGGCTGTTAACCTCCCCTATCTCCTCGCGGCAATTCGCATGCTGGAAACGACGGACCTGGCCCTAACGATGCCTGCTCGCATCGCAGGCCCTGTGGCAGAGCTTCATAATTTGGTCAGTCTGAAAACGCCAAAAGAGATACCGCCGATACGGTACTCCATGGTCTGGCATCCGCGCTTCGAAAGCGATCCGCTGCACATGTGGCTCAGAGAGACGGTGCGTCAGATTTTTCATCCTGCTCTTTCTCGCTAGCAGGTGAATGTTGGGATGTCTGCTGGTGTCAAGGAATGTGGCCGGAGTTTGGTTCTCAACTGTCACCTTCAGTGCCAATGCACTCATTGACCTTTGGGTTGTGCTCCATTTTCAGGATTGGCCCCCATAAACGCGCATGGCACTTTTCATGCGACGAGACGCCGTTGCTACGAGAAAACGTGATGCCATGCCGGCCTCGCCCTCACTGGGGGACACAGAGTCCTTCTAGTTTGGCGGGCTCAGAGATGCCGTCGATGCTTCCCTCAACAGTTTTTCGATTTCTCTCACGACTTGATCTTCCCACTCCTTACTAGACCTGCGCCATGCCCCCATCGACGGCGAGATCCACGCCGGCGATATATGAACTTTCATCGGAGGCGAGGAACACGACTGCGGCCGCGATTTCCTCGGGCTTGCCCCTGCGACCCATGGGTATCTGCGAGGTGAACTGGGCGACCGCCTGCTCGGCCTGTTCAGCGGTGAGGCCCGTCGTCGTCGCTAAGGCTGGGGTATCGATTGCTCCGGGGCTCACACAATTCACGCGGATCTTGCGGTCCTTCAGCTCCATAGTCCAGCCGCGCGCGAAGTTGCGCACAGCCGCCTTACTCGCGGCGTAGGCGGTAAAGCCTGGGAGCCCCAACACGTTTGAGACCGAAGGGTTCAGGATAATCGAGCCGCCGTCTTTGAAGAGGGGAAGGGCCTTCTGCACCGTAAAGAACATTCCCTTTACGTTCACGTCGAAGGTCTGGTCGAAATGTCCCTCGGTAGCCACCGCGAGCGGTGCGATTGTACCCGCGCCCGCGTTCGCAAAGAGTATGTCGATGTGACCATGTTTCTCTTTCACAACGGCATAGAGG
>DATNKA010000383.1:0-10502 GCA_035603655.1 Candidatus Acidiferrales bacterium
CCGGTGATGGGGAAGTGATCGAGGGCGTTGCTTCGGTGGATGAATCGGCGATTACCGGGGAATCGGCGCCGGTGATTCGCGAAGCGGGCGGCGACCGCTCGGCCGTGACCGGCGGAACGCGCGTGCTGTCGGATTGGGTGAAGGTGAAGATCACTTCGAATCCGGGCGAGACCTTTCTCGACCGCATGATCGCGCTGGTAGAAGGCGCGGAGCGGCAGAAAACGCCAAATGAGATTGCCTTGAACATCCTGCTTGCCGGGCTGACGATTGTTTTTCTTCTGGCTGTGGTCACGCTGCAACCGTTCGCCATTTATGCGGGCGCCCCGCAGACGGTGTTCGTCCTCGTATCGTTATTGGTGTGCCTGATTCCCACCACAATTGGCGGATTACTTTCGGCGATTGGCATTGCGGGCATGGACCGCTTGGTGCAGCACAACGTGCTGGCGATGTCGGGAAGGGCGGTGGAAGCCGCGGGCGACGTGAATACTTTGCTGCTCGACAAGACCGGAACCATCACCCTGGGCAATCGCGAGGCCACCGAGTTCGTAACCGCGCCGGGTGTGACCGAGGCGATGCTGGCGGATTCGGCTCAGCTTTCCTCATTGGCCGACGAAACTCCCGAGGGACGATCGATTGTGGTGTTGGCGAAGGAAAAGTATGGATTGCGCGGACGTGAAATAAGTTCCCACGACGCCGAATTTATTCCGTTCAGTGCGATGACTCGTATGTCGGGCGTGAATCTGGATGGGCGCGCGGTCCGAAAGGGTGCGACGGATGCAGTTGCCAAATACCTGGAAGAGCAGGGAAGTGTGCTTCCCGCAGAAGTGCGTGCGGCGGTGGAAGCGATTTCGCGCTCCGGGGGAACGCCGTTGGTGGTGGCGGAGAATGGCCGCGCGTTAGGAGTGATCCACCTGAAGGACATCGTGAAGGGAGGGATGCGGCAGCGGTTCGATCAGCTGCGCGCGATGGGAATCAAGACCGTGATGATCACCGGGGATAATCCGCTGACGGCGGCGGCGATCGCGAATGAGGCGGGCGTGGACGACTTTCTGGCGCAGGCTACACCGAAGGATAAGTTGGATTTAATTCGGCGGGAACAAGGACAAGGAAAACTTGTTGCCATGACGGGCGACGGGACCAATGACGCGCCGGCGCTGGCACAGGCCGATGTGGGCGTCGCCATGAACACAGGCACACAGGCGGCGAAGGAAGCCGGGAACATGGTGGATCTGGATTCGAATCCGACGAAGCTGATTGAGATCGTGGAGATCGGCAAGCAGTTGCTGATGACGCGCGGCGCCCTGACCACGTTTTCGATCGCGAATGACGTGGCGAAGTATTTCGCCATCATCCCGGCAATGTTTGCCGGGACCTTTCCGGTTCTGCAGGCGCTGAACGTGATGCGGTTGGCGACGCCGCAGTCGGCGATCTTGTCGGCGGTTATCTTTAATGCGCTGATTATTGTGGCGCTGATTCCACTGGCGCTGCGCGGGGTGAAATATGTTCCGCAGGGAGCGGCCGTGCTCTTGCGACGAAATCTGCTGGTGTATGGGCTGGGCGGAGTGATCGTGCCGTTTATTGGCATCAAGCTAATTGACTTGCTGATCGTGCGCGCAGGGCTGGCGTAGGAGCGATATGAAGAAGAATCTGATTACTGCAGTACTGATGACGCTGGTGACGACGGTATTGTTCGGTCTCCTGTTTCCTCTTGTGATCACAGGACTGGCGCAGGTTTTGTTTCCGAGCAAGGCGAATGGGCAATTATTGACCCGGAATGGCAAAGTGGTAGGATCGCGATTGATTGGGCAATCATTTACTTCGCCAGGATATTTTCACTCGCGGCCGTCCAGCGCGGGCACGGGTTATGATGCGGGCAATTCCAGCGGCTCAAACCTGGGACCTACCAATCAATCTCTCATTGCGCGGGTGCAGGGGGATGCCGATCGCTTGCAGGTGGAGAATCCGGGCGCGGCAATTCCGATAGATTTGCTGACCACTTCGGGTTCCGGGCTTGATCCCCATATCTCGCCCGAGGCGGCGGAATTTCAGGTACCGCGCATCGCCAACGAACGAGGTCTGAAGGAAGACGTAGTTCGCGAAGCGGTCCGCCAGCATACTCAGTCGCGGCAGTTCGGTTTATTGGGAGAGCCGCGGGTGAACGTGCTGGAGTTGAACCTTACGCTGGACGAGATCTCGCCGAAGGCTGCCAAGCGTTAGCAGGTGGCGAAGTCGCGTCAGCCGGCAGCGTGCAATCGCCACGCCTCCGCATAAATTCCCTAAACCTTACGCGGCACAGAAGCGCTGCTGCGCTGCATCCCTGCCGATATTGCCGAGTTCCCCACGTCTCAGTAGATTTGTTCAAGAAACAGATTCTCGACCTGCGCACTATTAGCCCTCCTTGGCCGAAAACCATCAACCCGAAGAGGAAACTAAAAGGTCTCTATTGGGTTTATACGGATGAATATAGGATTGTAGGCGCGCCTTGCATGGATCCGGAATCTTCGATTGGTCAGGGAGAAATCAATGAAGACACGTAAGTGTGGGTGGAACTGGGCAGGGATAGCGGCGTGTTTGGCATTCATGCTGCACGCCCCGGTTGGAGTCAAGGCGCAGGATACGCAAGCGGTGCAGTATCCTCAAAGCGCGCCCAACGCGCAAAATCCCCCGAGCCAAAATCCGCAGGATGCGAACACGCCGGATCCGCCGAGCCGCGTGGCACGGCTGAACTACATGGATGGATCGGTGTCGTTCCAGCCCGGCGGAGAAAACGACTGGGTGACGGCGGTGCTGAATCGTCCGCTGGTGACCGGCGACAATCTATGGGCGGATGAAGATTCGCGGGCTGAAGTACACATTGGATCGACAGCGCTCCGGCTCGCCGCCAAGACGGGAATTACATTGCTCGACGTAAGTGACCGGACGGCGCAGATTCGTTTGGCGCAGGGATCGCTGATTGTGAAGGTCAGGCACGTGGATGACGAGGATTCCTATGAGATCGACACGCCGAATGTGGCGTTCGTAATCGCGCAACCGGGGGACTATCGCATTGATGTGAATGAAGATGGTGGTCGAACAGATGTGACGGTGTGGCGCGGACGCGGCGAGGTTACCGGCGGCGGTTCTTCCTACACCGTTGTCGCGAACCAGTACGCCACCTTCACTGGCACCGATCACCTGGATTACGATCTCGGCCAGATTCCCGGAAAAGATGGATTCGACGCTTGGGCGCTGGATCGCGATCAGCGAGAGGATCAGTCTGATTCGGCGAACTACGTTTCACGGGAGATGACGGGATACGAAGACCTCGACGAGTATGGCGACTGGAGCTATGTGGCCGACTACGGTACATGCTGGCGGCCGAGGGTCCTGGTGGCGGGATGGGCTCCTTATCGCTTTGGCCATTGGTCTTGGGTAGGACCGTGGGGCTGGACGTGGGTGGAGGACGAGCCCTGGGGTTTTGCTCCATTTCACTATGGCCGATGGGCGTTCGCAGGGACCGGATGGCTGTGGGTTCCGGGGCCGAGCGTAGTGCGGCCGGTGTATGCTCCGGCACTGGTGGCGTGGGTTGGTGGTGGGCCTGGATTCAACTTCTCGTTTTCGTTTGGAGCGGGAGTGGGATGGTTCCCACTGGCTCCGGGAGAAGTATTTATTCCCGGATATCGGGTGAGCCGCGTCTATGTGAACAACGTGAACTTTACCAATACGCGAGTAAATCTCACGCGAGTGACGAATGTATACAACATGGTGGTGATCAACCGGAGCACTATGGTGAACAACATCACCTATGCGAACCGCAATGTGAACGGAGGAGTAACGGTAGTTTCCCGGGATACTTTCGTGAACGCTCGGCCAGTGGCGCGAAGCGTGGTATCGGTTACTGCGAGAGAACTTGCGGCCGCGCCGGTGTCGGAAAGGGTTGGGGTCGAGCCGGGGAGAACCAGCGTATTGGGGGCGGGGAAGCCCGTGACCAACAAACCTCCAGCGGCGGTGACCAGCCGTCCGGTAGTAGCCCTGAGGACGCCGGCCCCGATGCCGCATTCGCTCGATCAGAGGCAGGCGCAGGCGGATGGGCACTTGAACCAGCAATCATCACTGTTAGTGCGGCAGGAGGCAGCCGGTCGGCCAGTGCCGATGAACCCGCAAACACGGCCAACACAGTCCCCGACACAATCTTCATCTTCGACGAAATCCGACGACGGATTCCGTTCGTTTGGGCCGCCTAGCGGGGGAAGCAGTCAGGCGAAACCCCAGGCTGGCGTGTGGGAGGCGCAGGGGACTCCGGAGACGGAGAAGAACGCGAACCCTCAACCCGAGAACCGGAGCACGCAGTCTGCGCAGCAGTGGTCGCATCCGCTGGCCAAGCCAGTAGCTCCGGTGCAGCCGGGAAACGAACGGCAGCAGAGGGAGCAGGAGCAGAAATTTAGCACCTGGCAACAGCAGAGGCCAGCGGCGTCGGCGCCAGCCCCGCGGCAGCAGAATTCGCATCCGCCGGCGGAGAGTCATGCGAGTTCTCCAAAGAAGGGGAATTGACGACCAAGAGTTGCTTGCGGTCTGATAGGGGTCCATGCGATGTGATCGGCGGCAAACGAGAGCGGACGGGAAAATAGCGCTGGGAGCGGGAACACAGTCGACTCCCGGCGCTGCTTTTTCGCGTAGTAGATTATGAACGAACAGAAGCGACCGGCAATTAATTGGATGGATGTTCTCTGGCTGCTTTTTCTGGCCGGCCTTGCGGCACTGCCGCCGGTGTTTGAAATCCATAAGCAATTGGTGCTGCTGGCGTTCGGACTGGCTCAGCTGACTGAAGGCTGGGTGTTAAGCAAGACGCCGCAGCGGGGCGCGGCTTACATCGTCTTGCTCAAGATCGCCTTGGCCACACTGCTGCTCGATCACACCGGCGAAGTTGGAATCAACAGCAGTTACTCTCCGATCTTCTATTTGCCGGTGGTGACGGCGGCGGAATATTTCAGCCCGTGGGCAACACTGCTGTGGACAGCTCTCGCCTCCGCCGCCTACTGCTCCTATCTTTATCCGGCGCTGCAGGATTACGAAATTACAAGAGAAGGTTACGGGATCCTTGCCATTCGGATTCTCTTCTTTTTTCTTGCGGCGATGGTGGTGAACCGGTTCACGGTGGAGAATCGGCGGCAGATCAAGCGCTACCAGGAACTAGCGGAAACCCTGGCGGAGACCAATCGAAAATTGCAACAGGCGCAGGAAGAGGCGCGGCGCTCGGAGCGGCTGGCGGCGTTAGGGCAGATGTCCGCAGGGCTGGCGCACGAGATTCGCAATCCGCTGGGAGTGATCAAAGGATCGGCGGAAATGCTGCAGCAGAAGTTGGGGGAATCAAATCCTCTGGCCGGTGAATTGGCGGGTTATATATCGACTGAGACCAATCGTCTGAGCGCGCTAGTGACGAGGTTTCTGGATTTTGCCCGGCCGCTGCATGCAGAGTTAACTCCACAAGATATTACAAGTGTGCTGGATCGGGCGGTGCACGATGTGGCAATGACGCATAAAGGGGAAGGTGCTTCGGTGCGGGTAGAGAGGCAATATCAACAGAATCTGCCGCTGGTACCGTTGGACGAAAGTCTTTCTGAGCAGGCCTTCGTGAATCTGATTCAGAATGCTTACGATGCGATGAGTGGTGGCGGAGGAACGTTACGGGTACGGGCGGCGAGAGCAAAGAGTGCGAACCAGGCCGGTGTGGAGGTGCGGATCGAAGATACCGGCCCAGGAATTCCGGATGAACTGCGGGAGCAGATTTTCAATCCGTTCGTGACTACCAAGAAAACGGGAGTGGGGCTGGGGCTGTCGATTGTGTCGCGCATTATTGACGGCCATCACGGCAGCATTCGACTGGAGAGCGGCCTTAAAGGAGCTGGCTTCGTAATGTTTTTTCCGGTGCATGCTGGGGTTGCAGGAAATAATGCGTCTTAGAAAACTTCAACGACGAGTTGTGTCAATACATGCCAACCATTTTGATTGTCGAGGATGAGGCGAAAATGCGGCGTCTGCTCGAGTTGAATCTCGGGGAGGATGGCTTCAGCACGCTTTCCGCAGGAGATGCAGAGTCAGGGCTGAAGCTTTTGCGGGAGAACAGCGTTGATCTGGTGGTGACCGATCTGAAACTGCCGGGAATGAATGGACTTGAGTTCTTGCAGATCATCAAGCGGCAGAGTGCGGCGCTTCCTGTGGTGGTGATGACCGCTTTTGGAACCGTTGAGACTGCCGTAGAAGCCATGAAGGCCGGAGCCAGCGATTATGTGCTGAAACCGTTCTCGTTGAACGAGATGAGGATGGTTATCCACAAGGAACTGGATGTACACAAACTGCGCGAGGAGAACCGGTCACTGCGGGAAGCGTTAGGCAAGCGGTATGCGCATCCGAATGTGGTGGCGCGCAGCGCGAAGATGCAGGAGGTGCTGGCCACGGTGGATCGCGTGGCGCCTACGAATTCTACGGTGCTGTTGGGTGGGGAGAGTGGTGTGGGAAAGGACTTGATTGCGCGAGCGATCCATGAGAAGTCGCGGCGCGCTGCCGGGCCTTTCATCAAGATCAATAGCACGGCGATTCCGGAAAATCTGCTGGAGAGCGAACTTTTTGGATATGAGAAGGGCGCATTTACAGGCGCCACGGCAAGCAAGCCAGGGAAGTTCGAGTTGGCGGATAAGGGGACGCTGTTCCTGGATGAGATCGGTGACGTACCACTGGCGACGCAGGTGAAGTTGCTGCGCGTCCTGCAGGAGCGCGAGTTTGAGCGCTTGGGTGGGACGCGAACCGTGAAAGTGGATGTGCGGCTAATCGCAGCCACGAACCGCGATCTGCGGGAAGCGCTGGAGCAGGGCTCGTTTCGCGAGGATCTGTACTATCGGTTGAACGTTGTTCCCATTGACATTGCGCCGCTGCGCCAGCGTAAAGAGGACATCCCGGATCTGGTAAATCTTTTTATTTCGAGCTTTGCGGGGGATTCCGGCAAGCCGGTGGAGAGTATTACGCGGGAAGCAATGCAGATTCTGGTGAATTATCACTGGCCGGGGAATGTGCGCGAATTGCAAAACATTATCGAACGGGCGTGCGCGTTAGCGAAGGGCACAGTGCTCAAGGTGGAGGATATTCATCTGGATGTGCGACCCGCTCGGGCGGCGAATGGGACCGGGAATTTTCTTCCTGAGGGTATGACGCTCGAGCAATGGGAAGATGAGATGATCCGGGAATCGTTGCGGCGTGCGAATGGGAATAAGAGTCAAGCTGCGCGCTTGCTGGGGTTGTCACGGAATGCGCTACGCTACAGGCTGTCGAAGATTGGGATTGCGGATGAGGGGGAGAAGGAAAGTTAGACTCCGGATTCCTGAAAGCGGATAAGTCTCGAGTTGAAAACGAGAAATACTATGATTGGCTATCGGGGCTTGCGTGTTTTTGGCGCTCCTGATTGATAACCATCGGTGCCTCGTTTGCCAGCCCGCGCTTCCTTCTGTTGGCTGAAAACCACCACTTGGTTTAGAGCGGCCACCGGCTTCTATATTTTCGCCGATTTTAGGGCTGAAGACTCCACCTTCCTTACTGAAAACAAACGGGTTACACCGATTTATCTCGGGCGCGTTTTGGCATGGTAGTTGCTTTGCAATATGGGGTACCAGCCTTACATTTTGCGCTACTAGTACAGGGACCGGTTCGGAAGAGGTAAGCCATGAAAGACAGATTCATAGCAAGTTTAACAATCTTAATTCTGGCAGTGGCTGGAGTTTTCACGGCGAGCGTACAGGCGCAGACTACGGACGAAGGCAGCGGTCCCTCGGAACAGCCGAGCGCGCCCATGGAGATGGGACAGCCTCAACCGCCACCTCCTCCCGCTCAGGACGCGCAACCCGGCCGACCTCCTGCGCCCGGACAAGGGCCTGATCTTGGAAAATCCCCGCAGATCGAACCCGAAGCTCAACCGGGCGGACCGTCTGGCGAAGGTCCGGCTAAAGTTGATCAGGGCGTGGGACGCGTCAGCATGATTCACGGAGAGGTCTCGACGCAACGAGGAGATTCGGGCGACTGGTCGGCCGCGGTGTTGAATCAGCCGGTGGTGAATGGCGACAAGGTTTCAACTGGTGCGGGCGGGCGCGCCGAGGTGCAACTCGATTTCGCCAACATTCTGCGCCTGGGTTCGAACGCGCAGGCCACCCTCGCGAATTTTACGAAGAGAAACATTCAGGTGCAGGTTGGGCAGGGGTTGGTCAATTACTCGGTGTTTGGCGAAAGTGAGACAGAGCCGGAGATCGACACTCCGAACGTAGCGCTGCATCCAGCGCATCAGGACGGCGTGTATCGCGTTGAAGTTCGGCCCGATGGCGACACGATAATCATCGTACGCAAAGGTGAAGCGCAGTTGGCCACCCCGCAAGGCATCGCTAACATCAAGCAGGGTGACATGGCAACGGTGCGCGGAGCCGGCGCCGATGCGCGTTACAAAATTACCGCGGCTCCGGATCGCGACGATTGGGACCGGTGGAATAGCGATCGCGACCGCATGATCCACAATGCGGATGCTTGGCACCACACGAATAAGTATTACGTAGGGTCGGAAGATCTGGACGCGCACGGACGTTGGGAGAACGCGCCGGATTACGGTCAGGTGTGGGTGCCGAATGAGCCGGATGACTGGGCTCCTTATCGCGACGGCAACTGGGTGTACGAACCTTACTACGGTTGGACGTGGGTCGGCTACGAACCCTGGGGCTGGGCTCCGTATCACTACGGACGCTGGATGTGGTACGGCGGCGCGTGGGCATGGTGGCCGGGACCGGTGTGGGGCGCGGGCTTCTACCGTCCGTTCTGGGCGCCGGCGTATGTTTCATTTTTTGGATTTGGAGGTGGTTTCGGATTCGGGGTTGGATTTGGCTGGGGAGGATGGGGCGGGTTTGGCTGGCTCCCAATCGGTCCCTGCGACCGCTTCTTCCCATGGTGGGGCGGTTATGGCGGACGATTCGGCGTGGTAGGGTTCAACCGATTTGGCGGGCTACACCGCTTTGGTGGATTCGAACCCCTGCATGGCGGCACTCGATTCTCGAACTTGGCGCACATTAACGATCCGCATATCGGGCGCGGGCTTTCGACAGTTGGGGCGGCGAGATTCGGAGCCGGACGAACCACTGCCGTGGCGGCGACTCATACTCAGTTAAGCAACGCTCGCATGATGACGGGGAACCTGCCGGTGGTGCCCACGCATGCCAGTTTGTCGGCCAGCGGTCGGGCGGCAGCGCCTTCGACAGTTCACAACAATGGGTCGCAACATTTCTTCGGTACGCAAAGTGCGTCGCGGCCAGCGTCGTTCCAGCAGCAGACGGCGCATCTGCAGCAGTCCATGCAGCAGAATCACGTGAGTGCGGTGACAGCCGGCGGCCGCAGCAGTGGAACCATGGAGTCTCGCGGCACATCTGAGACTCGGGGGACCGCGGCTACGGGGGGAGGGAAGCCGAGTGCGGGCACGTCGTCCTCCGGACGGGAGATGAACAATTCTGCGAGCCGGAGCGCGGGGAATCAGGGAGGACGGGACTTCTCCGCCCCCGGCAACACGCGTTCTGAAAGCTCTCAGTCAGATCGACTGCCGAGTGCGGCGTCCTCGGCAACGAGGGGAGAGCAGTCTTCCGCGAGTCGGGGCGAACCGAACCGCAGCGAGTGGAAGACATTTACGCCACCGTCGCACGGGAGCGGCGACTCCGCGAGTCGTGGCGGAAATGGCGCCGAGGATTCCAGCCGCGGGACCAGCAGCAGCTACTGGAACCGGACGGCGCCGGGTTCAAGCTACTCGCGGGGACCCAGTTCCAGTAATAGTGCTAGCAGCTACGGGCGCGGGGGAAGTTCGCGTCCGCAGCTGAACATGAGGCAGCCGATCGTGCAGCCTAGATCCTCTGGGGGCTATGGAGGAAGTTACGGAGGCTATCACGGTGCGCCCGGTTACGGCGGGAGTCGCGGTGGCTACGGTGGCAGCGGGGGTGGATCGCGTAGCGCACCGAGCTATGGGGGCGGGCATTCCTCTGGCGGCGGCGGAGGCCATCCCAGCGGGGGCGGACACTCAGGAGGCGGAGGTCATCGTTAGTCCAAATGCTGCACCATTGTTCGTTTTGAACACTGCGAGTTGATGTAAAAGAAGTGAAGAGGCGGAGGCGACGAGGGCGTGCTAACCAGCACGCCCTTTTCATTGGTGTGCCGAGCATATTCGACAGCTCGAGGGTGAAAGGCCCTTTGACAACCTGATAGAGGTGAAAGTCAAGGCGAAGCGCAGGGGGTGAAACAACACCCGCCGCCAGGGGGGCCTGAAAGAAGCGTGGAGCAACGACGCGAGCCGATGGCCAAGAACCGGATAGGAGGCCTACGGTGGCGGGCGAGCCAGCCAAATGATCGAGAAGCCCATATCCATCAATCCATCAAGCCCACCGCCGCAGCGCAATGCCTTGCATCCGGCTACGTAGATCCACACCCGTGCGCTTACTTTTTCCGCGTTGCCGGAAACG
>DATNKA010000384.1:0-8492 GCA_035603655.1 Candidatus Acidiferrales bacterium
TCCGGGCGCGGCCTGTTGTACCGGATCAGCGAGCAGACTCGGCGCCTTCCGGCCACCTTCCGCCATTTCACCGTGGCACTCGGCGCAGTGGAGTCCGAAAAGCTTTTCGCCGGCAGCTACGGCATCCGGATCGCCTTCCAAGGGATTACGCCGTGCGACAGCTTTCCTGGGCGCTTTCGCCAGTTCGGCATAGACATCTTTTTTGCCGGACGTGTTCCTCTCCCGCTGCGCGGACGCCATGGGGATGTTTAGCGCCAAAACCAAGGTCGCCGAAATCATTGGACCATTTCTCATCCCGGCCATAGTCATGGTTTACCGCCTCCGAAGACGCGAGCGATCATGTCGCCGAAGCCCGAGAACTCGCGCGAAACGCCCCAGCGCAGCAAGAATCGGTGGCTGTTATCGTTCAAGCCGAAACCCGGGGACAGGCGCAGGGTCCAGTCCGAGGGCAGATTCCACGCCGCGACCGGCGCCAAGTATTGAGATGTATCGTGTAAGCCAAAGCTCTGCCGGTCGCCGAGCCCACCGTACACTTCCACTCCGGCGATGAAGTTCTCCCGGCAGAAATTGCAGCGGTGGGCGGAGGCTTTTAGGGCCAAGGGTCGGCTGGCTCCTATGGCGTAGCCAAACTCCCAGGAGTTGCCGCCCGTGAGATTCTTGGTGGCAATGGTATTTTCGGCGATATTCCAGCCTCTGAAGGTTTTCGAAAGTAGCAACTTGGTTTCGAATTCGTGATCGTGTTCCCTGCGGGCAATGGCGTTGGGCACTGCGTAATCGGATTCGACGTCGTGGCCCTCGACTTCCTTCAAAATCTTATCGGCGCCGCTGGTTTGTTCGTATTCGATATAGAGAACGGGATTGATGAAGTGCTCCCGCTCGAGCAGGCGAAAGCGGTTCTCCCAGCGAAAGCCGGTGAAGATGGTGCTGTCATTGAGGGTGGTCTGGCCGTCGAAGTAAAGTTCAGTAGTCCACCATGCGGTGGCGCCGTATTCGAACTCGCTCCAGAAGGCGTGAAAGTCGTTGCCTCCCCGCTGCGTGCCGAAGGTGGAAAAGTATTCGACTTCGAGGCTGCCGGGCTCCTCCAGATAATGGTCGTAGGTAACGATGTAAGGACTTTCCTGGGCTCGCGCGAGCGAAGCGAATACGCCAAAGAGAAAGAGAAGGAGAAGGACAATCGCGAGTTTAAGCTGCGACCGGGTCGCATCTGCTAACGAACGAAGCCGTTTCATAATCTCCACCGGGTCCTGCATCTTTATTAGTAGTTGCAACTCAGTCGCATCTAGGATACGCTTTATAAGCATGCCGGAAGAGAAATGGTACTGTCCAGCGCCGGCATGAAATTTCGTCGCAACGCGCTTGCGACCAGTTGCGACAATAGAAGAGGACCTCCATGCCGCTGCCCCAAACGGAAATGCCGGGCCGGTTGCAGGCTCACTTTGCTGAACGCGGTATCCGCATGACCGAGCAGCGGCGCGCGATTCTACGGGTGATGGAAACTGCAACCAAACACCTGGACGCTGCGCAGCTTTTGCGCAGGGCACAGAAGCTGGATGCCGGTGTGGATCGCAGCACCGTCTACCGAACTCTGCAACTGCTGAAGCGTCATGGATTGATTGACGAGCTTGATCTCATGCATATCCACGGCGAGGGCCACTACTACGAGCGCAAGCTCAATCGCGATCACATCCACATGGCCTGTTTGCGTTGCGGGAAGATCATGGAATTTGTCAGCGACATTTTTGAGAAGTTGAAGGGACAGGTGGAGAAAGATTGTCGATTCCGGATCGTGGTATCGCGATTAGAGATCGGCGGATACTGCGCGGGGTGCTCGAAGTAGACGGCCTGGAGATAGGGTGAAAGTTCGAAAAAGATACCTGGCTTTGCCCAGCGGACAGCCGATCGCGGCCATCCCCAAGCAAAAAAGCGCCTCGGACTTTTCAGCCCAAGACGCCTCGGCAGCCCTCCCCCAGAACTGCCAAACCACTCTTGGATAGTAGGTTTAGGGCTTTTTTTTGTAAACGTCACTTTGGTAATCCGGGTTCTTGCTGTATTAGAACCGCGAGCGAAACGGGATGCGGGACGAGCGGAGATACGGTCGAGATACTATTGCCGCTTCTGCCAGGTTTGGCCGTTGTCAGAGGTGGCCCAGTGCTCGCCAGTCGAGGTTGAGACCTCTCCGTGCTCTGGGTCGGAGATCTGAATGGCGATGATGTCCCCCGTGAGCGCCACTCCCAGGGCGGAAGGTGTGACTCGGCTCCAGCGATTGCCACCGTCCCAGGTGTGATAAAGAGCGCCGCCGGACCCGCCCGCCCACACTTCAAGTCCCGCGGCTGCAACGGCGCGGAATATAGGACCGGGATACGCCGCAGCCTCGGCCTTCTGATTCTTATTGGCTTCGCTGAAGCTGCCCGCATCAGCCCTGGCCGTGGTCTCCTTGGCCAAGCGAGCTCCACTGGAGGCGACGGTCAGAGCGGGATTTACATCTTCCCACGTATCTCCACCGTCGAAGGAACGCTCTAAAACGCCGGAAGAACTGACAGTCCAGCGCGGTGTGGCAGCGCTGGATGCGGTTTGGCCGGGCACGGGATCTTTGGCTTTAACTACATCTAGATTCGTGAACGCCCGTCCGTTCAAAGGCAAACTAGCTTGATTCTGGGCAACCTGGTTCTGGCTTGTCGCGACGGATTCAGTCGTGATTGGACCGTTCGCTTGCACTTCAACCATTTCTGAGGCAGCGCCGATCTTCACCTGCTGGCCGGTTGCAGCGGTTGGATTCTGTTGTGCCCGCGTAACCATCGAACCTTCTCTGGCTCTGGGCGACTCGAGACTAGTAGGCGAAACTCCGCTGCCAGAGCCGGCACCGATCCCGCCGGCAGACCCGGGTGCAGCGCCTGCTGCTCCTCCCTTAACGAAACCGCCGGACCTCGGGAGGGTTGATCTTGCGGGGCTTGATCTTGCGGGGCTGGGCGGCTGCTCTGCGCGGCCGGATCCGACCACGGCCTCGGGCCCCGTCAATGTCTGCGACCCGGTGGCGGACAATGCTTTTTGCATCTCCGTTTGCCCCACCGTTGCCGGGGGCGAGGGCGCTTGCCGCGACAGGGAAGAGGCTCCTATAGCGTCCTGTGGCTGGTTTGAGGCGACGCTGTTTTCGCTGCGATGCGAGTATTCGAGAACCCCGAGCGACGTGACCACCAGAATTCCCGCAGCCAGAGCTGCCCAACGAAGCGTGGGCCAGCGAAGCCAGCCCATCCCAGCGGTGCTAACAGTGATAGGCAACGCAACCGTCTTTCCCGCTCGCTCTGTCTCTATCTCTGTGGCAGGCAAAGCTATCGCAACCACGTCGCGACAATCGCCACAGCGCGTAAGGTGTTCCGTCACCCTGGCGCGCTCGTCCCCGGCAAGCGACTGCTCGGCGAAGGCGGTGAGCTGATCGGCATCGGGATGCGAATCGGCGGCTGGCGGCTTTTCCTGCAGCCGCTTCAGCACGAATTGGGGGACGTCCTGCATATCAGTTTCTAAGATCTAGTTACCATTTCTCGGCCATGCTTGTTCGCCAACACGGGTTCAAGGATTCGCCTGCACCCCCGGGCCTCCCCGGGTTCGAGCCTCGACTGGGTTTTCCCTCTTTGGAGAGAACGTTGCGGACGGCGATTCTTGCGCCAGGCTGCGGCGAATATCCACCCGAAGGTCACGCACGTCCACTTCTAAAGCCTCTTCTGCCTGGCGGCGAGCCATGCCCCGCTGCATCATGGTAGCCAGGATTTTTTTCCGCAGGGACTTGGCCAACTTGTCCACCTTGCGGCTGATGGTGGATTCGTGTACCCCCAGCATGCCGGCGATTTCGGCAAGCGTACGGCCATCCAGAAAATAGGCCGCCAGCACCAGACGCTCGTCGCTAGAGAGCGCAGCCAGGGCAGCGTCGGTGGCGGATTCCAGGCGTGCGTCCGGGGAAGGAACCGGTTCTGGCTCGGGAGCCGCGAACTGGAGACCTTCTTCGCCCTCCTCTTCCAGGCTCACCAGACGTTTTGTGCGGCGGTAGCGATTCACGAACTCTTGCGCCAGCACGGTACGCAGCCAACCTTCGAGCGATCCGCGCCCGGTAAAGGATGCCAGCTTCGAAACCCGTTCGCCTTCGCGCGTGCCCGTGCCATAGAGCTCGGCATAAAGCGTGTCGGCCAGATCGCGGGCGGCGGAATCCTCGCGGGCAATGCGCAAAGCCGATTGATAAAGCTTTTCCCGGTAACGGGTGAGGAAAATCTCCCACGCCGCGTTATGCCCTGCGGCACACGCTCTCGCCAGAGCGAGTTCTTCGACGCGCAAGGTCAACAGAAAAGTCTCCACCTCGGTTTGAGTAGCCCCGGCAGGGAGATACTTGGCAGCCACGTCACAAAGAACGGCTGCTAGGGATTCACCGGAGAGGCCGATCTTTTCGCAACCACTTTTCGCTTGCAGCTCCGCCAGCAATTCGGAGACTGCCGATCGCACTGGAGCGGAAATCGGTCTCGTGTCGGGCATGCAGACTAGAAAAGAGTACGACGAGCAGGGCTTTCGATACTACTAATTCCTTAGACGCGGCTCTATTAATTTTAGCCGCAAGGCTAAGCTTTCTTTTCGTTCTTCCGGCGAGTCGAGACGGACGGCGCGTCCCGGAATAAAGTCCTCCTGGGCCGGGGCGCGACCGATCCGCTCTCGGGAGGAACCCGATGAAGTCGAAAATGTTGCTGACATTGGCGATGTTACTGCTCATGGCTGGACTAGCCACGGTTCGACTTGTCACCGCGAACCTGAGTCCAGTCCATGGCGAGGGACCTTCGAGCTCAGCCTTCAAGGTCCTGGAACCGATCGGGCATGGAAATCTCACGGTGTTTCCCGTTGTCGCTCCCAAGTCCTATGCCACAGGCGAGTTTCTTACCTTGGATGAAGGCTTGCGCTCGGGAGAAGTGGTTGTGACGGAATACGGAAATGTTCGCGGATTGCTGCGCCGGCGCACCACACCCGCGATGCAGCACGATATTGCCGAGGTGAACCGGTTGGTGCTGATCAACAATTCAAAGCGGCCGCTGTTGCTTTTGGCCGGCGAGATCGTCACCGGAGGCAAACAGGACCGCGTGATCGGCAAGGATCGTATTGTTCCGTCGGAAAGCGATCCCGTCGATCTTAGTGTCTTCTGCGTGGAGCCGGGCCGCTGGGTAGCGAGCAGCGATCATTTCGGCGCTTCGGGAACAACCTACGCGTCGGGAAGCGCAGGAGGCGGCGGAGTATCTTTGGGGACCCTCATGGCTCAGCCTTCCGTACGCGCAAAAGCGATGGGCGACAAGGACCAGAACCAAGTTTGGGCGGAGGTGAGGAAGCAGCAACAGTCAATGACGGTCGAGGTAGCAGCAGGAGCCTCGGCGGTGAATGCGGACGAGATACGCTCCACGAGTTCGTATGCCCGCGTGATGGAGAACAAAGATGTAAAAGAAAAAGTCGACGAGCTGGCCAGGCCTATCGAACACAACTATCAGAGCCTGATCAAACAACTGCGCGATCGTAAGGCGGTCGGAGTGGTGGTTGCGGTCAATGGGCGCATCATCTGGGCCGATGTTTTCGCCAGCACGGAGCTGCTCGAAAGATATTGGCCGAAGCTGGTTCGCTCCTATGCTTCGGAAGCCGTGGTAACGCGAGCGAAGGGGGGCGAGGCCAGCTTGGCACAGGCAGAGGCGTTTCTTGGAGAGATGGAAGGACGCAGGGAAACGATTGAGAGCGAACCGGGAATTTACCGTCACACCGAAATCAACGGCGATGGATTCAAGGCGTTCGCGCTGACCTCGCTGCTGCCGAAGACTGGCTTTGATGTGCACGTAGCGAAAATGGCAGAGTAACCGGAGGGCAGTTCTCAGTTCGCCGGGCTTTGGTTTTGATACCAGTTCCGCCAGGCGGCGGAGTTGTTCCCCAGGCGCTGTTTGGTGATGTCGGCCAATGCCTGATAGGCCCAGCCACGGGTCTGAGCGTCGAGCGCCGGATCATCGGAATAGTCGATCAGTCGCGGAACTGCGATGAGACGCTGTTCGTGGGTGAACATACCGGACTCCGCCAGGCTGCAAGCGGCGCGTTCGCGCACCATCGGAGATGGATCATTGTGCATTGCATCGAGCAAGGGCTCGATGGTAGGAGTCGTTCCCACCAAAGCCAGGCCTTCCACCGCCCAACGGCGCGAGTCTTGGGAATTATTCTCGGATTCGCGGCCATTAACGTTAACCCGGCCATTAAGATGAGCGGTTAAAAGCTGAACCACGCGGTCGGTCTCAATGCCGCGGTTCGCAAGCAGGCCCAGGCTCCACAAAGCCCAGATCTTTTTCGCGTGGTCGGCGGAGCCCGCCTGTTTCTCAAGCGCATCGACGGTAGACCGGTTCTTGGTAAGGCCGTAGGCGGCGAGTTGCACTTCGATGGCGGAATCCCTCACATTTCTGTCAGTCGAGTTGAGGGCCGCCGTAGTAAGTTCGCCGAGTTGGGCATCCCATTTGAGTTTTCCGCGCCAGGCATCGACGCGAGCTTCGATTTGGTTCGTAGCTCCGTCAGAACGTGCTACGGCGCGCTCGAGCAGGATTTCGGCCTGCCTCTGCGGCCTCTGGCGGTCAATATCTGAAGCGGGCGAAACCGAGGAGATACCAGCATTTCTCTTCGACGACAATGGATCTGAGAATTTTTCCCAAACCTTTCCCAGACCTCCGCCGCTGGAGACTGCCACCGCGAGCCCAATTCCCGCCATCATTACGGCCACATGCAGCACCCGCGTCGCTAAGACTTGCGGGCGACGAGAATCTGGATGTCCGGCAACTTGTTCCGATCGAAGGTCCGAACCGGAAGCAAGCGCGTCGAAGTCCGGCGTCGGCTGGAGCCGTGGGTCTGAGGAGCCCGCTCCGCAGTCTTGCTCCGGTATGTTTGGTCGAAAAACACTCATAGTGCAAAGTTTAGGCAGGGCTGGAGATAGGGTAAAGTTACCTCTGGGTCCCGCCCCCCAGGAGATTAGATGCATGAGTGCGGCTACCTGCGGGCCGGAAATGGCATCGGAATAAACGCCATGGGCCTAAATGCCACGGAGGTAGAATGTCTGCCCGAAGAAATTACTTTCGACGTCGGAGTCCGGCTTCGCTCGTTCTGATTCTCGTCGCGGCCGCTCTCGCTGCTGCCGCCCCCGGATACAAAGTGGTGAACACTCACAAAGTAGGAGGCGATGGTGGTTGGGATTACCTGACCGCGGATGCGGCGGCGAGACGTCTTTATATCTCGCGAGCCACGCACGTGATCGTGCTCGATCTGGATTCCGGCAAGAATGTGGGGGACATCGCGGACACACCGGGGGTTCATGGCATTGCGCTCGCGCCGGAGCTGGGGCACGGCTTTACCAGCAATGGACGCGAAGGCACAGTGAGCATTTTTGATCTGAAAACGCTGGCCACGAGTGGCAAAGTAAAAGTGGGGGAAAATCCGGACGCCATCCTGTACGACCCGGCGACCAAGCGGGTCTTCACATTCAACGGTCGAAGCCAGGATTCAACCGGCATCGATGCCACTAACGGCACGGTACTGGGCACGATCAAACTGGACGGCAAGCCCGAATTCGCGGCCAGTGACGGCCAGGGCGGAGTGTTCGTGAATATCGAAGACAAGAGCGAACTGGTGGCAATCGATCCGAAAAAGCTAGAGGTGAAATCGAAGTGGGCACTGGCCCCATGCGAATCGCCTTCAGGTTTGTCCATGGATAAGAAAAACCGCCGCCTGTTTGTCGGCTGCGAGAACAAGATGATGGCCGTGGTCGACGCCGATTCCGGTAAAGTTTTGGCAACCCCCGCCATCGGCGACGGCGTAGACGCAACCGCATTCGACGACGAAACCGGACTGGCTTTCGCTTCCTGCGGGGAAGGGGTGCTAAGTGTAATTCGCGAAGATTCGCCGGAGAAATTCAGTGTGGCGGAAAGTGTTCCGACGCAGGCGGGCGCGCGCACCCTGGCTCTCGATTCCAAGACGCATCAAGTGTTCGTGGTGACGGCGAAATTCGGTCCGCCTCCCGCCGCGACCGCGGATAATCCCCACCCTCGGCGCAGCATCGTTCCTGACACCTTTGTGGTTCTCGTCTTGAGCAAATGACCCTGACTCTCAATTCCTGCAGGAAGACGCTTTTGCTCGGGCTGGCAATCATGATTGCGCAGGTCTGCACCGTGCGGATCTGCGCGGCCTATTCCGTGCTCACCCACGAAGAGATCGTCGATTTGGCGTGGAAGGACAGCTTCCTGCCTGCGCTGAAGAAGCGATTTCCCGCCGCTACCGACGATGATTTGAAGAAGGCCCACGCCTTCGCATACGGTGGCTCGCTGATTCAGGACATGGGATATTACCCCTTTGGGAACAAGTATTTCAGCGACCTCACGCACTATGTGCGCAGCGGCGACTTCGTCATCAACTTGATCAAGGAAGCTTCTGACCTGGACGAATACGCTTTTGCCTTGGGC
>DATNKA010000385.1:0-3052 GCA_035603655.1 Candidatus Acidiferrales bacterium
GTTGTCGCTGTGGAATCGCTGAGCACTCAAACTATAACTTCATTTCGCGCAGTGAGACAGAAAAATTATTGAACTTTTGCACAGGCAGAACCGCATTGGGCATCAGGACGCGGAAACTTCTAAAATCGGAGGACGCAAACAGGTCATGTGAAGACGTGCCCTTCGCCCGAGGGCTCTGGCGAAGCTCGGCCACATCTACTCCGCCGTGTGCAGAAAAGCAAAGGCGGACGCGTAACTGCTGCGCGTCCGCCTTCCAGGAGGAAAAATGTTTATTCGCTCTCGAAACTGACAGTCTCCAGATGCGCTCCGGGGAACGAAATTCGCACTCGCGGATTACTCACACGCACTCGCGGACAAACCACAGGATCAAACCTAGGCGTCGCCACGCTTATTCGCGCAAACTGCGCCGCAATCTCCGCCTCAGCTCGCGCCCGACTTGCTTGCACTCGCGCCAACCCCGCTTCCTCCCGAGCCGACCTCGCTTCAAACCGTGCCATTCCGCCCTGCGCCCGCGCCATCCTACTCCGCACTCGCGCCATAGCTGTAGCCAAGCGGCAGGAGGCAGGCTGATCCCGCGCGACTAATATCTCGCTTTTTGCCGCGAACCAGTCAGCGCGCCCTGCAGCCAGCGCCAGCACGCCTTCGGTCCGGCTGCTAATTCCGGCCATCAGGAGCGTGACCGCGCGATGTGCCCAAGCCGCGCCACCGTCCTGATAAATGCCATTCAACCCTAGCGCCAGAACGCCAGCCGCCAACCATCCCCATGCTTGTGTCGATTTCATTGGCTTGACCCCTTATGACAGATTGGACGAGCCGCGCCCAAATCCGTTAGCAGTAAAAGATACGGACAGTCCGGCGCAAAAGTTCCCTGCCGGGGTCTAAAATTCCGCGCCATGGGGGGTGCAGAAGTATGTTTTTTTCACTCGTTCTACTCCTTGGTTTGCCTTGCCTCAAATGGCGCCCAATGCGCCCAAGCCTGACGCACTCGCGTCGCTACCCGATGAAACAATCTCGGTGGATGGCAAGAGTATTGAGTGTTATGTGGCGCGTTATTCCGACAAAGACTTCAAGACCCGACGAAACGATCTAAGCGAGAACACCGCCCTGCGGATCGAAAACCCGCGTATGGCGGTATGCAAAAGCCTGAGCCAACGCGAGGCCTTAGATCGTCATCGGGTCACGCGGATGTATTCCAATTAATGAGGAAACGACGCTGGTTATCCCCTGGTCGAACTGGATCAAGCGCAACCGGCCAGTTCATTCCGCTTGGTCGCGCCAGCGGATGCGAAATTGGTTCCCGTGTTTCCGAGTCCATTTGGTAGGGCTCACAATCCGAAACAAGCGAACTGTTGGGAAAACCCGCCGCCGGAGCTTCGTCTCCCCTCAACATGCTCATATGACATTCTCCATTTATTGAGGGGAAGGCCGTTTGGCGCGAAAATCAGATTTCCTGAACCGGGGTTCTTTCTTTCAACTTCTCCAGCATCATCGGACCCAACTGCGAAACGCTTCCCGCTCCCAGGGTAAGAATCATGTCGCCATCCTGCGCGAGAGCGGACGCCGAACTCACAGCATCCTGAAACGAACCCACGTACTTTGCGTTCAGTCCACCTTTTTCGCGGATCGTCGCCGCCAACGCTTCCCCACTGATACCCTCGACCGGTTTCTCGCTCGCCGCATAAATATCGAGCACGAACAGCGAGTCGGCGTCCCCAAATGCGGTGGTGAACTCCTCCACCAGATCGCGGGTTCGTGTGTAGCGGTGCGGCTGGAACACCACATGAACCTTGCGAAAGCCGCACTGTTTCGCCGCCGCCAGCGTGGCCCTGATCTCCGTGGGATGATGACCATAATCGTCAATCACGCTGACTCCGGCCGCCCGCCCGCGCAACTGGAATCGCCGGTCAACCCCGCGGAACTGGTCGAGCCCCGTGCGGATCGCGTCCAGTTCTACATCCAGTCCCACTCCTACCGCGATTGCCGCCGTAGCATTGAGTACGTTGTGCACGCCTGGAACATGCAGGGTGAACTCGCCCAAATCTTTTTTTTGATAACTTACGTGAAATCGGCTCAAGGGCTGGCCTTCAACTCTCATACTCGCCGACGCAGAATCATTGTTCAATTTGATTAAGAAATCCGATCCACGCTTTGTCCCGTAGGTGACCGTGCGCCGCTGTGCCTGCGGCAACAACCGCCGCAGCATCGGATCGTCATTGCACACCACCACCATTCCGTAGAACGGCACGCGGTCCATGAACTCCAGAAAGGTTTTCTTGACGTCCCGCATATTGCGGTAACAATCCATGTGTTCGCGATCGATGTTGGTCACCACCGATAAAATCGGCGAGAGCTTCAGAAACGACCGGTCACTCTCATCCGCTTCGGCCACCAGGTACCGCGATTTCCCCAGCCGCGCGTTCGATCCCATCGCATCCACGCGTCCCCCCACCACAACGGTTGGATCAAGCCCGCCCCCGGCCAGCACCGCCGCCACCATCGAAGTCGTCGTTGTCTTCCCATGCATCCCGGCGATAGCAATGCCGTACTTCAAACGCATCAACTCCGCCAACATCTCCGCCCGCTGAATCACAGGCACGTGCAGCTTGTGGGCCTCAACAACCTCAGCATTTTCCGCCGCGATCGCCGAGCTCGTTACCACCACTTCAGCGCCAGCAATATTCTCCGCGTGATGACCTTCGAAGACAGTAGCGCCCAAGCCCGCCAGACGCTGCGTGACTCCGGAACTCTTTAGATCCGACCCCGAAACCTTGTACCCAAGATTCAGCAACACCTCGGCAATTCCACTCATGCCGATCCCGCCAATCCCCACGAAATGAATCTGCTGAATCTTGGCAAACATTTATTTTTGAACCGTGCGCTCTACCGTCATCCTGAGCGAAGTAAGTGTTTCGCGAATACGAAGCACTTACGCAGTTGAATGCTCCCTATCGCTTCGTTACGACCCGCAGGCTCGTCAAGGTGTCGTCTCGGCACTCCTTGGAATATTCTCTATGCCCGCCACTCTCACCGCCATCGCCGCAATATCCCGCGC
>DATNKA010000386.1:0-2675 GCA_035603655.1 Candidatus Acidiferrales bacterium
CCCCGCCCGTTAGACCGCCGTTATCCACGTGAACGCAAGAGTACGCGCCAAATACTTGCACTTGGGGGGCGGAGTTCTGAGCAAAAGCCACGGAACCAATCAAGACGGTTAGAACAATCGTTGCGACAATCAATCGAATCATTTCGATGTTTCTTCCTTTCGCGACCTGGGTATCCAAAGAATCCACTCCGGATAGTTAAAGTAGCGTTCTGCAATTGCCTCATACGGTGTCGTTAGCAATGGAGTAGAAGCACGGACGCACCCGAGCGGGTTGCAAGCAGACACGTAAACGTGGGTAAGGATCGTAAGGTTTTAGTTATAGCGTGGGAATAGTTGCTGAGCAATTGAGCGTTCCGCGGACAACGGTGTCTTTCCTCAATATCAAAAAGACCACTGCACCAAAAAGATACAAAAATTTGACTACCTGATGACAAGGGTTCAATCGGCTGCGCGCTACTCTGCCTTACACCGTGACCCATGGAAGCAGTGGATGCGGTGAAAAAGAGAGGAAACTATGAAGCAACTCACGGAGGTTATGGGACGGGCCGCGAACCGACGGTCGTTCCTCAAAAACAGTATGGTCGCCGGGGCGGTGGCGACCGCAGGAGCTGGCATCCTGGGCCGGGGTCTACCTGCGTTCGCTCAGGAAACCAGCAGTTCAACCATCACCAAGGGAGATATTGCGATCCTTCGATTCCTGGCGGCAGCCGAACTGATCGAGGCCGACCTTTGGACGCAGTATGCTGAGCTGGGTGGTCTCACCCCTGGCCAAGTCCCAGTGGAGACGGCGCCGTTCAAGGCGATGAACACCTACCAGGCGGCCTTCATGAACCTCGATTCCGATGGTCCGCAATACATCTCCAGCAACACCCTCGACGAACAGAGCCATGCGGAGTTTCTGAATGCGTACCTGATTTCCAAGGGAGTAGAGCCGGTGGACCTCGATGAATTCCGTACGCTGCCAAGCAGCCAGGCAAAGGGAGCCGAACAGACTGGTCGGCTCACCAACCTGATGAATCTCACGGTGGACACGAGTTGGTATACCCGCTATCGAAGCACACAGAATCCAGACTTTGGTGCCACTTTCCCGCAAGCCGTCGACTTGGTGAATGTAACCGGCATTCCACGAACCAATGCTGATTTCGAACCCACGAAACACGTTCAAGCCATCGCCAACACCGCGGCCTTTCACTTCGGAACGATTGAGCAGGGCGGCAGCTCACTCTACTCAGCCATGGCCCAGAAGGCCAACAATGTGGAAGTTTTGAAAATCGTGGTCAGTATCGGAGGCGACGAAGTAGCACACTTCCTGGAGTGGGTGGATTTCGCGGGAAATAGCGTGCAACCGCCACTCGCTCCGTTGACCGATCCTGACACCGGGATCATCTTCCCGAACTTCGATAAGACGTTCAATCCAGCGCTACAAACCAACCTGATCTTTCCGGTTCCCTGCGAATTCATCAGCCCTAGTCTGCCGCGATGCGCTGTAATTCGTCCCACAAATCCTCAAGGAGTTGCCAAGGGAGTGGTCAAATTCCTGACCGACATGGGCCTATTTATCGGCCAATCCCCAGCATTCTCGAACCAGCTCACCGCGCTGGCCAATCAAGCGGATTCGGCTCAACGCGGATTCTAGAGTCGCCGCATTCCCCTGAGGGCGGCCATCGGGGGATAGTTTCTTCCCACGCTCGTGGCGGCGGGCGCCGCGCCTAAATCGTTAGGTCGCGGCGCCTGCTTACGAATGTTTCTTTAACTTGCTTACTTTTGACTGGAGGAACACCGATGTTTGAAGGCTTATTTCAACCCATGCACCTGCTCATCATTGCCGGAATCGCTCTGCTCGTCTTCGGCCCTAAGAAGCTGCCCGAGCTCGGAAAAGGGATGGGCGAAGGCATTCGCGGATTCAAGGCTGCAATGCAGGGTAAGGAAGAGTTGCCGGCGTCAAACGTAGCCTCGCCGAAAGTGCCGGAGGAAAAGGCGTGAGCTTGGCGGAGATGTTGTTTCTGGGGCTGTTGGGATTGGTCACTTTTGGACCTAAGAAGCTCGTTGAGGTAAGTCAGCAGGCCGGGAAGATGCTTGCCCGATTGAAAAAAATGAGCGGCGAATTCCAATCGCAGCTAGCGACCGAAGTCTCAGCAACCCCTGACGATCGGACAACGAAATAAGGAATTAACATCCTCAGCACCTCTTGGGATGTTGGAAAGGCGGGAACTTTTGGCGTATAAAAGAAAGTTGCACTCCTCGCGTCCCTGGCGTGGCTCGGCAACGGAATCAATCTGACTGAGCGAGATCCTATGTCCAGCGTGACTAGTACCCCTCCGGCAAAAGGAATGGAAGGCATCGTTGCCACCAACTCCAGCATTTGTTATATCGATGGCGATCGCGGCGTTCTCGCTTATCGTGGCATAGACATTCACGAACTGGCCGACCACTCCAATTTTGAAGAGACCTGCTATCTGCTATGGTTCGGGCGTCTGCCGAAGCGCGGAGAACTGGAAGATCTCCGAGGGCGTCTTCAACAAGAGCGTCACCTCGACCCCGCGATCCTGCAGTTCCTCCGCGACACTCCCCCGACCGCATTGCCGATGGACGTTTTACGGACGGCGGTTTCGGCCTTGTCGTTTTACGATGCGGACAATAAGAACAATGATCACGAGGCCAACGTTCGTAAAGCG
>DATNKA010000387.1:0-8218 GCA_035603655.1 Candidatus Acidiferrales bacterium
CATGTTTGCGAAATCCTCGTGAAATTAGCGTCCCTTAAGGTAAACAGAGACGGTGGGATGAGAAAGTAGCCGCACTGGTTCCCTGTGTGGAAAACAGGTTCGATTACCCGGGGTTCCGAGTAATTGCTTGCCCAAACCTCGTAAACAAGCAAATTCTAAGGCTTTCTGGGGCGAAAATTACAGGATGGATCGTCCCTTGATTTGGGAGACCGCGTTGGGTTAAAGTAGTGAGACGGTTAAGGCAGCAAATGCCTTGACCATGGGAGATTACAATGCAGTGGACGGCACCGGTTTTTGAAGAAGTTTGCTTGAATTGCGAAATCAACTCGTACGCCAGCGCCAAGCTTTAACGGTCAAAAACTTCCTCTGATCCTCATCTCTACTTCACGCTTAGCCTGACAAGGGAAGCGTGTGTCGCTTTTGCTGCGCTCCCACTACGGTAGATTTTGCTCGCATACTCTAAGCCACTTGGGCCGCAACAAACCCGCCATCGTCACCGGGATGGATGATAACCTCCGCGCGGAGGTGAAGAGGGCGATCCATTGCAGGAACAAGCGGGAGCCTAGTATCAGAAGATTGATCTAGAGCTAAAGGTCAGGTTACATCATCCAGCCGGCGCACCTCGTAAAGCTCAATCTCGGCTCTGTTCCTGGCGCTCGAGCTTCAGCGATGAGTTCGAAACCGTTCGCGAACTCCCTACCCTCAGGTGCAGCTTTGGCCCTCATCAGCTTCGGCCTGATCAGGGGTTACCGGGGTCGCCTTTGGCCGAATGCGGTCTCGTTTCTTCTTGGATGGGCGCCGCCACCCCACCATTCATGCAAATTGCATCTCTGCATCTGCAATAGTGAATTGCATTATGTCTAATCCTCCCAACCAATCAGGCAAAGTTATAGACGGGAGAAAAGCATATTGCGACACTCCATTGCATTACCTTCGATGCTGCTGCAGAGATCCAACCCCCCAACCATCTCGCCCGATTGCCTAAAACAGTAAGAACTGCACACGCGTGCTTTCGCACAAGTGAAAACAGCTCTCTTCGTTCTTGTTATTATTATTGTTGTTTGGCAAGTCGATCGACATCGTTTTTCAGCAGGCTGATTCCTACACGCGTACCGCTCGTGCCCTGGGATTCAGCAGCGTTGCCCATCCCAATTACGTAGATGCGGTAGGTCGGGATCTCGTGGTTCAACACCAAATAACGCTGCACCAAATCCGCCATCTTCCGGGAGTTGAGGATCGCGGCTTGGCCCCGACCTGAAGAGAAGCCCTGTACTTCAATGATGTAGCCGCGCTGATCCTTCAGTTGAGCGGCTAATTCATCGAGCGCATCTTTGGACTGCTTGCTCAGCACGGTCTGGCCGGGACGGAAATGAAGCTCGGTCTGCGGCTCAGACTTGTACTGATCGATGTTTCCAACCACTGTCTCGTCTGTGCCGAGGCGGGTGTCGAGGGCAGCCGCCGTCTGATGGGCCGCTTGAGCTTTGTTGGCGGCCTCTGCCGCATGCTCATCGGCTAGGTTGGCCTTTTCGGAAGCTTGTTGAATGCCTTGCCGGGCACGGGCATCCACGTCGCTGATCAGTTTACGGTTGGCCGCGGTAAGCTCATCGAGCTCGTTGACCCGGTCCTGGATGGGCTGAACATGCCGCCGTACATATCCCTTGCTGGCATACGGATGAAAGATGAGCGCTCCGAAGCTAGGCTGATCGCCTTCCCAGAAGTCCTGGCGGGAGGACTGGGAAGGGGGTGTGGTTTGGTTCGAAGACCCTGTTGGCTGCGTGCTTGAGGTTGGGTTGGTCTGCTGGGCGAACGCCGGAAGCGCAAGTGCAGCGGACAAGAGCACCGTTATGAATATGCGACTCTTCATAATCTTTTTCCTTCCGAGCGGGGAGCCTTGAAAGCTCCACTCCCACCTGATGGGTGCTGCTGACGGCACATGACGACAAAGCCAGTTACGGTCACGTTGCCAAACTGTTGGAGACCCAACTGCACCGTGGCATTTGACATTGTAGCGCCGACGGCACAATGCCGGGTAGGAAATTGCGTCGCCCCAGTAATTCTCTGGGTTGAGCAGAAGAACCTGACAGACGGCGAGAGGACAAAGGAGTCCCGATGCTGGGGTTATCAAAGGCAGTGTTCTATACGCCACGGGGAATGCATGCTCCAAAGGCAGACCCCAGATCCCCCTACTGTAAAGCTGACTGGGTAAGCTTCACGGCACAATAGGGATTTGCCGCACCGCCCGATACATTACATTTCTGGCTGTTCACCGACCCCTGCCCGCGGGTCGAGAAGTAGATATTTGTCCCACCGTTCGACACTTCGTTGTCGATCACAATGCCGCTGGTCCCTCCGATAGCGTTCGGGGACGTCACGCAACTGGATGTCGGTGCGCCGGTGCAGGTCGGTGTGGTCAGCAAGGTTGTAATCGACGAGCTTTCCAGAAATCCGTCACTGGAGCTGCCGACTCCGAAGAACAATCGATCTGTGGTTCCGTCGAAAAACTCGGTCAACGGCGAACACTCGTCCCCCGCGGTGTTGTTCACCACAAAGGTGGACGAGCCCGTGCTCGTAATGACGTTACTCGCGAAAGGGAAGAAAAACATCTTCGGATTCGACGGGATCAGCGGTGTGGACGCCGTCCCCGACACGAATCCGCACGTGATCAGGTGGCCCGAAGTCGACCCATTCACCCAGAATTTGTTATCAAAAGCCCCGGAGTATACATTGTCCGTCGTGCAGTCGCCGTTCCCGTGCCCGGAGCCCAGATCCACTGTATTGCTTGTCGTGAGGGCGGTGGAACTCGTGAAGTTCGCTGGAATCTGGCTGGCGGCTCCGCCAATGCCCGGCACTATGCTGCACCCTGTAAATACAAACACCTGATCGGTTGTGGGATTGGCGGGATCCGTAGCCGCAATCGGCGGATCCACAACGCCCGTCCCCGCGCCGTTGCCCACCCATCCAACCGTCACCTGCGCCAGGGAGGTACCCGGGTTGGTCAGATTGACCCCGTACAAGTATCCATACCCGTCTCCGATAAAAATCCTGCCTGCCGTGTCATCGACAACTGGAGCGGTCAACACCTTGGTGGGCTGGGTCGAGACCGTGACCGGCCAGCCCCCGGTGCTGACCAGTGCCGGCGCGCCGCCGAATACCGGCGTGATCTTATACAGCACGCCATTGTCGGCACCTACGTACGCCGCATCCGGGGCGTAGTCCACCCAAGGCGAGGAATTGGAATTGCTCGCGGTAGTCTCGATAGTAAGCGTTGTCATACAGCCCGGCGTCGTCGGCTGGGCGCACGAGGTGGGAGTCAGGGGACTCAACACCGTTCCTGACTGTGACGGTGGCGCGGGAATCGGGTTGGGCAACACCAGAACGTGGAAGTAAGAAGCCCCGCTCGTGCTTTCGACGAACGCCACCTTGGTCCCGTCTTCTGAGAGCACGGGCGACGTCGTGATCTGCCCCCCTGCCTGTGTCACCGTGTTGTAGGCGAATGCCACCCACGGTGATCCGCTATTGCACGTCGGACTCGCTGAGGTATACAGGTTGTTGATTCCGACCAAGTTGGCCTGCGTCCCTGACGTCACGGTCAGCCCAAACACGATGTAATCGGAGTTGCAATTCTCTCCGGTGACGTCGAACTGATATTTCGCCGGGAATTGGTTCCGCGGTACGTACCCATTCTCCAGCGACACAGCCCAGTCGATCTTCATTTTATGGCGGGGGATTCGCCGCGGAATTCGGCGTTGGGGCATTAGGCGTGGGGGCAATGGCCCAAAGATACCGATAGGCGATTCTTCCGCCTCTTTGCGCATGTTTTCCACCGCCACTTGCCGCATCACCATGTTGTAAACATAACGCGGGTCGTGGTCTCCCGCAGCCAGCACATCCTCCGCGCGCCCGCCAGGCATCAGGAGGTGCCGCGAACTCCAGTCCTGCGGATACCCCAGGTGCGTCGGTTTGTCGCTCGCGTCACGTTGAGAGGTCCCCTCCAGCCCTGCCTGGCCCAAAAGCGGAATGCCCATCAGGAGCAAGCCAATCGCGAAACAGAACCACCGGAACGCGTAAGTTCGCATCGTGCCTATTCCAAAGAACTTCACCATCGTGCCACCTTTATCCCGTTCCTATCTTCGCTCACATTCTTGGACTTAGGCCCTTACTTTCGTAATCCGCGAAATGATACTCCCCCTTGGCGGCCTAGGTACGTGGACTTCCGTCAATTCCTTCGTTCTAGCTGGCGTACGAGCGATGCGGCCGAGTCGAACCCTTCGCACTTATCCCCAATCAATCCTTCAGGCAGTAAGAAGGTTATCTTCCGCCGAAAACGGTCGAATTGGCAGTGAGTTAACCAGGGATTGGATTTGAATCAACGGACCCGCGGAACCTGCTCGCGTCCTCGCCAGCATGTTCGCCGATGGGATGCCTGTCCTCTGGAACGACTTCTCGCAATCTGCTGTAGACGGCCCTCGCATGTTGCCCTCCATGTAAGCCAAGCCGGGGCAACGCGTGCAGGTTCCTACGTGGGCGCAAGTCGAACAGGTCGGAAGATCCCGGGCGCGGATCGAGCGGACCTCTTTCAATTGCGGAGAATTGCGCCAGATGTCGAGGAATTTCTGCCGACGCACATTGCCGCTGGGAAGAGGAAATTGCACACAGGGAAAGACATCGCCGTAGGGGGAAATGTAGCAGGCGGTGTGGCCGGCACTACACGGAAAGCCCTCCATGATGTCCTCGCCAGGTGCAGGCGGAGGAGCGCAGAATTCTTCCACATTGCCCACTAATTCTTCGTTGTGGAAGACCTGCTTCAGGTCAGAGCCCGGAATTCGCAGGGCGAGGATTGATGTGTCCCCGTCCATTTTTGGCGTGATGGTAGGGTCGAGGGTATAGAAAACTCCTAACTCTTTCGCCAGCGCGACCACGCCGGGCTGGTCGGAGAAGTTGCCAGCCATGAGAACGTTAGCGATGGTGACCTTTAGCCCCTCGGACTTTAAGAATCGAATCGCCCGGATGGTTCGTTTCAGTGATCCTGGCAGTTTCGTAATTGCATCGTGAACCTCCGTCCGATGCGAGTAGACGCTGATCTGCACTTGCTCGACGCCGAGCTGGCGAAGTCTCGCGGCTTCCTTCTCGCGGATCATCACCCCGTTGGTCTTCACCTTTACGTTGAACAGCAATTGCCGTGCCCGTTCCACGATTTCAAGGAAATCCCGGCGCATGAGAACTTCCCCGCCGCTTAGCGTAAGGAAAAATACGCCGGCCTCAGCGAGCTGGGCGAGCAGTTCCGTGATTTCCGCTGTCGTCATCTCACCGTGGTCGTCGTGATCCAAATAGCAGTGCACGCAGCGCTCATTGCAGCGGTAGGTAATATCAAGCTGAACGCTAATAGGTAGGCCCAAGTTCAGCGCCTTTTGATTCATCTCGGCCAGAAGACTCATCGGCTCTCCCGGGGTGGAGAGGAATTCATCAGTGGCTGATCCGATACCAACAGAATGCCGTGTTGTGAGAGTTCGTCGACGAAGCGGTCGGCGCCGCGCTGCGCCTGTTCCCGATCGACATCGAATTCCTGACAGATTTTGCCAGCGATGATTTCCGACAGCGGGGTGCGCCCGTCCGCTGCCTGCCAAATCGCGGAGGCGACTTCATTGAGCGTGAAAAAAGTCGAATCTGCCGCCGACATCACCATCATCTCGCCGCCCACGAGCCGGGCTGCGATCTCTGAGCTGCGCGCAATGTATTTTTCGGCCATCATGATTTTCGAGTGACTACCGTATTATGTCCCAGACACGTTGGTCGGGGACGAATACTAAGCGATGCATGGGAACCAAACTAGCAAACTCGCACGCCGACTGAAAAACGAGTTTTACCAGCTCCCGATCGTCGGCGAAAAACAAGATGTTCCTGAGCAGTCGCTGAACAGCTTCCGTAGTGCCCACTGGTTCGATCCTGTTGTGCAAGCCCTTCTCGAGTAAAAAGAGTGCACTGAGGGGAGCGGATTGGTTCTCACCCACCCGCGCCAACTCCCCCGCAAAAGGCGTCCCACAGGCGAGATATCGATTACCTTCGCGCCGCACGTAGGAGATTTCATCGGTCAGCAGCGTTACATCGGGCGGTGCAAGACGGGAGATCGTCGTTTTGCCCGCGCCGGAAACCCCGGAAAACAGAAAAGCCTTACCCCCGCGAATCGCACTGGCGGCATGAACCAGGAACCCTCCTTGCCTCGCCAGGATGAGAGAGTGCACGATGCGCAAAACGCAATCGATGGCATAGGGACTGCACGATTGACGGATGAGACCGCGGCGGGCGCCCGGATTCCAGCGCGCGTGGAAATCGCCCCGCTGCAGCAACCACTCACCTGCTTCGATCTTCACCTCCAGTCCATCTTCGGCTGGGGCGGATTCCGATGGCTCGTACAGGTCGATGTCGAAGTCGAAGTGCGAACTCGGCGAAGTTCCGACAAAACCCTCGTAGCGATTCTCGATCAGCCGACGAAATAAAGCATCCTCCGTGTGCAGGGCAATCGCCGTTCCGCCGATCTCAATGGATACTGCCTCTTTCGCGGTTGTGGGGAGGACAGTCGTCATTGATGAGAAGCACGCGATGGAGAAATGCCGGAAGTCCCCTGCAGTGCACCGAATACACTTCGAAAAAGCTGCCAAGCGCGCGCCCGACCTGGCTGTGGGCTCGCCGTTTGAATCCCCAACATGAGATTGCGGAATCCGTCCCAGCGGCAGAGCATCCACGCTAGCGCGGAATGGAGCAGCGAGATTCGCCGACTGGGGACGAAACTGCGATTCGCGCGGCAAATGCACACCACTCGGCCCAGCAGTTCGGATTCGGCTGCGGGCGGATCGTTGTGGGGCATCGCGTCACCTCTCGTGATCCACGAGAAACGATCCTGGCCTCGCTGAAGTTCGACGGTACGGTGAACAAAGAAACGTTTGCCGCGCAGGACCAACACGATATCTCCGCGAACGACCTCCTCGTGCGCTGCGCTTTGAATGGTCAGCAGATCGCCCGGCCACACGGATGGAAGCATGCTCGCTCCCCATGCCTTAAGGTGAATGGTGCCGCGGCAGCGAAGAATCTCGGCCGCAAGACCAAGTTTAGGATCCTCGGGAGTTTCCGGCGCGGCTGGCATGGATAGCAAGGCTACGAACTCATTCGGTGGAATCTGCACTGAAATTCGGTGGCATTAACTTTGCCGCAGGAGAGCGCCATAGTCTCGAAAACGCGCTCGTACCGGAATGCAGGTTCTTGATACGGCTTTTTCACGGCGCGGCGGCTATCGCCTGGGTTCTCATCGTCTATTTTGTCGTTTCTCTCCGCCATGAGAACGGACGTGCCGCGACGGACTCACTAACATGCCACCACTATCCGCAAGACAGCGTCTAGCTCTGATACTACGTCAACTCGGGCGAAGAATCGGTTTACAGTCTTGGCACTTGTTGCGCGGCGCCGTCTGACGTTCTGCTCTGGACTTTATGTTCGTGACATTCATTCCGCGAGCCAGCTTCCCGGTAAGCAGGCAACCCAGCCCTACGCTCCAGATCTTCTCGATCAAGCGTTACGTCGGATCCTACGACCGTCGCTCGCCGCCGCCCGTTCCCATCGACGCGCGACAAATCTTGTCCCACTCAACCTGCGCCCGCAACTGCGGGAGAACGACCATGCGTTTGTGCACGGGTCGCGCAAGTTATCGGCAACGAAAACCAGCGCGGGAAGTTTTTTGGGCCCTCCTCCTCAAACGCGACAGTTTCTGCGGGCCGATTCTCAGGCGGCTTTCCGCTGGCCCACGCTTCGACAAAGGCTTGGCGGCCCCTTTCGGTTTGCAGTAGAGAGGGTTTCTTTTTCTTCTGCACCTTTTTGCACAGCAAGGCACAAAAAGAGGCCGAATCCAACCAACGCAAACCGCAATGCTGATCAGAAAAGACAGGAATATCGGGATCCAACCCAACCGCGGCAACGGAGTCTCTGCAGGTCACGCTGCTGAAACGGGGGTACCACCTAGCCGCGGCCCATTGCGAGATTGCGAACGCACCAGGTAACAAGGCTAAGGAGAAGAACCGCGATATTCCGAAGATGACCAGACAGAACGCCTCAATTCGACTCTCTGCAACTAGAGGCTGGAACCAGTTAAGCACACGAACTCGTTCGCCCAAGCTGACGGCATGGGTACAAGTCCGATTTCACAGTTTGTTACGAGTCAAGAATTTCGCCA
>DATNKA010000388.1:0-4855 GCA_035603655.1 Candidatus Acidiferrales bacterium
CCATCACCTTTGAAGATTCGGGCCTGACCTACCGGGAGCTGAACCGGCGCGCTAATCAGCTCGCCTGGTATCTGCACAAAAGAGGCGTGGGACCAGAGGTACCCGTTGGCCTGTGCATTGATCGCGGACCGGAGATGGTAATCGCTCTGCTGGGCATCTTGAAGGCGGGAGGAGCATACGTGCCCCTGGATCCAAGACTCCCGGGCGAGCGCTTGCGCTTTATGGTCGAAGATGTGCGGCCGCGGGTCGTTCTTACGAAGCAGAATTTGTGGCGCGAGTCTTTCGGGAAAGACGCCATCATCCTTGATGGAGGTTGGGCGACGATCGCACAGGAAAACACAGCGAATACACAAATCGTGTGCCGTCCGCGAAATCTCGCCTATGTGATGTACACATCGGGCTCTACTGGAAAACCGAAAGGAGTTCCCGTAGAACATCGCGGCGTGGTCAATCTGCTCGCTTCCATGCAGCGCGCAGTGGAGGTTACCTGTGACGATGTGCTCCTGGCGGTGACGACTCTCTCTTTCGATATCGCTGGCCTTGAGGTTTATCTCCCCCTGATCTCGGGAGCACAACTGGTGATTGCGAGTGGGGACGACATTGTGGATGGGCGCCGCTTGCGAGATTTGCTCATCGAGAGCAAAGCCACCGTAATGCAAGCCACGCCTGCTACTTGGCGTTTGCTGATCGCAGCGGGTTGGCAAGGGTCTCCGAATCTGAAAATTCTTTGCGGAGGTGAGACGTTCCCGCGGGAGCTGGCGAAAGATTTAACTGCACGCAGCAATTCCGTCTGGAACGTCTACGGCCCGACCGAAACCACGATATGGTCCAGCATCTGTCGCGTAACTGGCCATGAGCCAGCATCGATACCGATAGGCCGCCCCATTGCCAATACATCTATCTACATATTGGACAGTCATCGCAATCCTGCGCCAGCGAATGTCAGCGGAGAAATCTACATTGGCGGAGATGGACTGGCCCGCGGGTATCTGAACCGGCCGGAGTTGACGGCGGAACGCTTCGTCACGAATTGGCTGACGCCGGAACAGTCGCCGCGTTTGTATCGCACCGGAGACCTGGGCCGATTCCGCAGTAATGGTGAAATCGAGTACCTGGGCCGAGTCGACAACCAGGTCAAGCTACGCGGATTGCGCATCGAGTTAGGCGAAATCGAGTCGGCGCTCGCGGCTCATGAAGACGTCGCCGAAGCGGTAGTCATCGTCAGCGGCGAAGGCGAGCAGCAGAAGCTGGCCGCCTACCTGGTGATGAAGGACGAGAATGCAGCGCCTTTGGCGGGAGAGCTGCGGCGTTATCTGCGGACGAAACTGCCGGAACACATGGTCCCGGCAGGTTACTGGCAGGTGGAAGGGCTGCCGTTGCTGCCGAGCGGGAAGGTGAATCGGTCGGCGCTGGCGGGGTGTGGAGCAAAACCGCTGGTCGATCAGGAAGAGCTGGTGGGACCGCGGAATGAAGTGGAGGCGAAGCTGGCCGAAATCTGGCGGGAGTTGCTGCAAGTGGAGCAGGTGGGAATCGAGCAGAACTTTTTCGAGCTGGGCGGGCATTCGTTACTGGTGTTGCAGGTGACGGCGCGAATCCGGCGAATCTTTGAAGTGGAGTTGGCGGTGCGGAGTGTATTTGAGGCGCCGACGATTGAAGGACTGGCGCTGGAGGTGGAGAAGGCGCGGGCGCTGGGCCTGAAGGCCCGTTCCTCAATTCTGCAAGGCCGCCGCCAAACGGTGGCGGGCGGCACGAGTCAAGACGAGCTGCTTGTTCAACTGGAGAAGCTCTCGAACCAGGAGGCGCGAAATCTCCTGAAGGAGCTGCTGGCTGGGAAACAAAACTATGAATTTCGATCTTGACCAGAACCGCTAGTAGGCTCAAATAGAACTGTCAAAGGCAGGCCTATCCCGATAACAAAAATGACTGTGGAAGGGGCCGGACCCGTCGTGAACGCGCCCGGCCGCTCGAAAAGCAGTTAAGAGGCGGTTTTCCCGCGCTCCTCCGCTTTTACATACCCGGCGTTGCCTGATTCGGGCGTTTATTGTGCAGCGTAACCCGCACTCCACGCTGCGAATTTACCCGAGTAGTTGTGCTCCAGTCGATGTCATCCGTACTGATGACACCGCTTCCACCGCTCGCCAAGGAGTAAGTAATGCGCCCGTCCTGATAGCCATAACTACTCACGGACAGCGCCATTCCCGTGGTTAGGACGAACACCGGCATGCCCGGCAAACTCCCGGTGTTAAGCGCTGCCGGTGCTGACACAGACTTCGTGACTAAAGCGGCATAAGAGGCCTGCGGAGCTACCGTCAACTCCAGGTTCGAGGTCGTAGTGACATCGCGCACGGCGAGCTGCGGCGTGGTTTGCCGCAACTGCGATTGCTCGAACGACTCGTTTCTTGGCTGAGCGAAATAGTGCCACCCGGGCGTAAGCGACGATCGCTGCGCCAGCTGCGGCACCTGCACGTCATCCATGAGCCGCAGAGTCAACACCGACTCACCCTTGAGAGCCGGCCTCGGACCTCGCGCCGGCAGCATAATTACCTTCCAGGGCCACAAGGGGGGAAGCATCCATTCGACCACGTCGCGCTTGGCGTGCCCCTTCCCGCGGATGTCGCCCTCCTTGTCAACCTTATACCCTCGAGTCGCGACGAGTTTCGCGTCCAAAGGAAGATCGCCGCTGGGCAATCCGATGCGGTCAAACTGCAGCTTCATATTTCCTTTGCCGACAAAGTGGCCGGGCTCCTTTGAGGCCTCCAGGTGTCCCACCAGATAACTGCCGCGCGGAAAAGCCTGCTGGCCGAATTCAGTGACCCCGCGCAGATGGCAGAGAACAGGATCGCCGACAGCCGCGGTCGAGGTGGAGAAGTTCGGTTCATTGAGAGTGCACTGCAAAAGAGTGCCGGCGGGCAGGACGACGTCCCGCGCACTGGCGCTTAGGGTAAGACCTAGCGTGAGGGCAGCTAGGGTGGCATAGACGATGGACTTCATGGTAGGACCTCCCGTGTAATGCACCATTCGCGATATGAGATCGCGCCGAACCCGCCCCGGTTGTGGGCAGTTAATCACAGATTTATTCCGGGGTCAATCGCAACCTGTGAAGAATCGGGATGAATTTAAGCTGCTCGCCAAAGGGGCCAAGTCCCAGCAGAAAAACAGCCCCGAAGGACTACAATTTTGCTGAAAGGAGGGCATATGTCTCTACACAAATTGTGCTTCTTCGCGATAACTGCCACGCTGGCCGGCTCCGCGAGCGTGGGAGTGCTGAACGTACAGATCCAGGAATACGATGTACCGACTCCGAAGTCGCGGCCGCACGATCCCGCACTCGCTCCTGACGGGTCGCTTTGGTACACCGGCCAAGCAGCGAACAAACTGGGTCGGCTGGATCCGAAGACTGGAGAATTCAAGGAATATCCTTTGAAGACGCCCAACTCCGGTCCGCACGGACTGGTCTCCGACAAGGATGGCAACATCTGGTTTACCGCGATCTCTGCCGGTTACGTCGGCAAACTTAATCCTAAGACCAGCGAGATCGCGGAGTATCGTCCAGACAGCGGCGCAGAGATCGATCCGCACACGCCCGTATTCGACCGCAACGGTATTCTGTGGTTTACCAACGAAGAGACAAACTATATCGGACGCCTTGATCCGAAGACCGGAAAGATGAGCTTAGTCAAATTGGCTACTCCGCATGCTGTGCCCTATGGCATTGTGATCCTAAAGGACGGAACGCCCTTCTTTTGTGAGTTCGGAGCCAATAAACTGGCCAGCGTTGATCCGGGAACGATGAAGATTCGCGAATAGATTTTGCCGGCAGCGGATGCACGCCCCCCGACGCATTGCGCTGCCGCCTGATGGCCCGATTTATTACACCGGCTTCGTCCGCGGATATCTGGGACATTTCGATCCATCCACGGGGAAGCTGCTGAACGAATGGGCGTCGCCGGGCGGCTCGGAGTCAGAGCCCTATGGCATTGCCATCAGCAACGATGATGAGGTGTGGTAAATGTTTATAGCCGGGCCCCTTCCCCGCAGTCTTAGGCAGCGGATGCAGCAAACTGCATTGGTTTGGACTGTCGGAACCGTCGTCCTGATCGCTACTGTGACATCGAATGCATTCGGACAAACGCAAATTCGCACTCTCACTGCGCCCCAGGTCGATCAGGTTGTCGATCACTTGCAAGCTGCGGTTCAGAACTAAGCGCCAGAGGGCATGTTGGGATCGCGCCAATCCTCGTTGTCGCATGGCCAGTCTTTGAGCGCCTCCAAGAGATGCCACGGGAGAGATCAGTCTAGGTTTTGGATTCTCAACTTTCATCGCAAACGGACAAATGATAAGCCCCGTTACTCATGGGAATTACATAGGGGCCGGAGTTCAACCTGATGTTCAGACCCTATCGGCCGAGACCCTAATCACGGGTTACACTCTCGCGCTGAAAGCAGCGAGGCCAAGCCTGGATTCTGATGACCTCAGGAAGGAAAAGGCAGAAGCGATACAGAACCCTAAAGCTGCACTTCTTCAGGAAATCGACGGATTTTCGCGAGACTAACTTTTGGCGTTTTCCAGGCGAACAAAGTGGAAACACTTCTCAAAGCCTCCGAAGCGGATTGGGCTGTAGCCAAGCGTCGGCAAAGGATTTTGTCCAAGTTGGCCGAGAGCAAGGAGTGCTCTCGGGCCGTGATGCAAAAAGCCTGCGCCGCGCTCCAATTGTCGCGGGCGATGGTGTTTCGCGCTCTGGCCAGATACAGGGAAGACCTGATGCTGGAGCTTGGTTCGCAGGGCAATCCGCGCAACACATTCTGCAGGTTGTGTGCGACCTTCTTTGGTTACTGACGAGAGCGATTGATGCAG
>DATNKA010000389.1:0-3127 GCA_035603655.1 Candidatus Acidiferrales bacterium
TCCCCCACAAGAGAGAGTCACAGCATTGGTGTAAGCGGCGTTGACAGAGGATACGGTTACCGTGATGGTTGCGGTGGTCTGTCCGCTAGCTACAGAGATGGTGGCGGGTGAAACAGCCACCGAAAAGTCGGCAGGGGCGGCTGCAACTTTAGTTACGAATCCGTCCGCGAGGCCGCCGCCGAACGAGGATTGCAATGCGGATGGGGACACCGGGAATCCGGTTGTGCTATCGGTTGACCCTGCCAGATAGGCGTTACTCGTGGAATCAACCGCCACAGCCCCTAAGGGGGCGAGGACTGTACTCGCACTCACGCTATTCTCATTACCCGTGCCGCCGAGAAAACTTGAGTAGACGGGAAACCCGGTATTGCTCAATTCGGTCACAAAAGCATCTGAGCTACCGCTTAGGCTCGACTGAAACGGCGTTCCATTCGTCGGATAGTCGGAAGATAATGTTCTGCCCGTAACGTAAACGTCATTGAAAGCATCAAGTGCGATTCCGGTTCCGGCTTCGTCCAAAGTGCCGCCATAATAAGTGGAGAATAAGAGTCCGGAACCGTTGGCTTGCAGCTTGGTGATGAAAACGTCGGTTGCACCCTTGAGAGTGGCTTGCGCAGCGTTAAGCACAGGGAAGTTTGACGAATTTGTATCTCCTGTGACATACGCCTCACCGGCGGGATCCACGCCAATTGCCAACGCGTCCGTCGAACCGCTCCCGCCGAGGTAGGTCGAGTAAATCATAGCCGAGCCATCCGCCTTAATCGCGGCCACAAAACCATTGTCGGCAGTACCCGGTTGGCTGGTCTGGAAGGCCGTGGAGGAGGTAGGAAAGTTGGAAGAGACGGTAATGCCCGTAACGTAAGCGTTGCTCGAGCCATCCAGCCCAATGCCAGTGACCAGATCCTCACTGGAACCGCCGATGTAAGTGGAATAATCCAGAACGGTGCCGTTGCTATCGAGTTTGGCAATAAATCCGTCATCGTTTCCTGCGTTTGCCGTTTGAATGGGCGGACCTGCGATGGGAAAGTTTATGGAATCGGTTTCGCCACCGATGTAGGCTGCCCCGGCACTGTCCACTGCGATTCCGTTTCCGGAGTCGTTACCCGTGCCGCCGATTTTTGTTAGTTGTGACGCGACGCCGGTGCTGTTGTCGAGTTTCGCTACGAACACGTCCACGCCGCCTCCGGCGCCGATTGTCACAGAGGCTGGAAAATTGGTTGAGCTGGTATTTCCGATGACGTACGTGCCCGTGCTATTGACTGCGATCCCGAGCCCAAAGTTGTCCCCATTTCCTGCATTGCCTCCAACAAATGTGGAGTAAAGCAACGCGGAGCCAGCCGGATTCAGCTTGCTCACGAAGACATCAAAATTTGCGCCCGCTGCGAGCGGCCCTGGAAAGTTCGGAGATTTCGTCGCTCCTGTGACATAGGCGTTCCCCAAGGAATCCACCGCGACGCCATACGCCTCATCCTCGGCACTCCCTCCAAAATAGGTTGAATAGGTAACCGTCGGATCAATCACCACTTCGCGGCTGCGATCGTAACTGCCTAGATCGAAGCTGACCTGATTCTTGCCTTTTACAACAAACCTCGCGTCCACGAGCTGACGATGGCCGTTCTGTTGCTGATACGCCACCGGCTTGTGGAATACGACGTCACCCCCGGCAGAAGAGATCACCAGGTTGCCGGATGCGTCGGTGGCCACGCGTTGCGCTCCGCTGAATGCAAGATCAATGGAAGCGGGATCGTAGGCCGGGGCAACGATGAAATCGAACTCCAGTTTGCTTTGCTCGCCATGGTAGGCCAGATCGATACCCGGATAAACACTCTTGTAAGCGACGCGGGCATACTGCGAAACATTGGTTTGCCACTTCTTTGGATCGTTTCCGAGATAGTAGTTGCTCTTTCCGGGCAACTGATCAGCCGCGGTAATCTGCGTACTGGAATTTGCGCCAACCAGCTGCATACGAACGACGGCTGGCTTTTCGGAAATGCCAGGAGCAGCGTTGACCTGCAATTTTGGCACACGGCTGCGGCTGGGCCTTGCGTTTGCAGAGGACTTGGAGTGCAACGAGAAAACCGCATCCTGGCTGGTCAGAAACAGAGTGTATCCATTGGCGCGGGCCATGTACTGGACTTGCGGATCGGTCTGCCCCTGATTCTGCTCGAAGGCCAGCGGGAGCCTAGCGAAGCTGGCCTGAAGGCGCTCGCGCACTGCCGGGGAAATCGTCTCCGGCCGGGAAGTCACAGAGGGAGACAAATCCGGATGCGGGGCATGATGATATCTGGAGGAGAGCGCTATCAGCGCGAAGGCTAAAACGGCGAAGACAGGGATAGCGCAGAAAAAATATATCCGTCTCTTAGAGGCAGATGGTTTAAACACAAGAATCCTCCTGTGATCCTAGGGTGAAACCCGACTCGCCGCAAAAACACTCGGGACGTGAGCGAACTACGCCACAAATCTCAATAGGCCCCAATTTGAGATCGATAAGCTCGAGGCTAGTTTCAGCTTGCAGCGGAGTATGGTCTGGAACGCTGGCGATTGTCAACGAGGTTCACCATAGCAATTCACCTGCCACAGGAGGCAAGTTACTAAAGTCACCTGCCGCTTGCCATCGGGAATCAGCCCACGGTTGGTTAACCCCCGTGCATGGCGTCTGCTGCAGCCCACCCTGGCAAAACCACCGGGCTACTGGGGCTTCTTACCGAGCAGTCCAGAAGCTCCGCTCAGCGGATTCTTTGCTCCGCTCTTAGTGCCTCCCAGGGCATTGTTCAGCATGCTGCCGGCAATGCCTTTCACGTCCGGAACGAACTTCGGATCTGCGGTTGTTCCCTGGATAAGGAAAGGGATGGCATCGGCTTTCATTTTGAAATCGAGCGCGTTGCTGGCACTTACGGTGCCCGCCCCGGTGACCGTCGCGAGTGAGGGAACGGTGAGATTGATGTTATCGGCGCGTGTGCTCTCAGGCGTCGCGTGCACGTCGGCGCTGAAATTCTGAATGATTGTATCGTTCGCTCCCGCACCCTTCCCCCCGAGCGCGGAGAGGGCAGACATCTTCGAACCCAGGCTGAAGCCGGCAAGCGCCGAGTTCTGCATCCGGATGGTCCCGGTCTCGACCAGTTTATCC
>DATNKA010000390.1:0-13929 GCA_035603655.1 Candidatus Acidiferrales bacterium
ATAGCTGGGAGGATCAAAAGAGCGAATACTGAGCTGGTAGTTGCGTTTTTCATCTGTTCTCCTAGTCGGACAAGATCTGAAGTGCCAATGTGAATGCTTGTCTTCTCCTGTTTCGGTTCACTGCGCGCAGCACCGTAATCAACACAGAAATTGCGAACCCTGCGGCCAGAGAACCCGCGGCAGCAACGGTCTTCGTGTCCGGATGGACTACGGACTGCCCGCGGAGGGCCTGCCAGGTCAGCATCAGAACCAAGCCCAGGTAAGTCACGCCAGCAGACCAAACCAGAGCGAGCCGATCGCTACCAATCAAGAGGGCAAGAACCCCTCTCCGCCTGGTCAGCAGCCAACCGAGCAACGGCAAAACCTGCAGGGCGTGCAAGCCCACGAAGTGGGCAGCTCTCAGGTCGCCGCCCGCGGTGCTCCATCCAAACACCGGTAGACCATGGCCGCCATCCCTGACTCCGACGCTGTGCGCCCCGACCATATGTGGACCGTGTCCCCCAGCGTTTGCTGCTGTTTGCTCAGGCGTGGGAGCCACCATGAAGAACGCTGTCGCCATCCCGATTGCCGAGATGAGCAATCCCAGTCGCAACGACCATGCAAAGGCGTGGTCCGGCATCGACTGGAGCAGCAGCATGATCGCGAGCACCAGATTCATGATCCACACGAGGACGATGAAGGCTCCCATCGTGAACCAAAGAGCGGTATTGAGTGGCGTGGTCTGATTAAAGTGGCTGGTTGTCCCGCGCGCCGCCTGCGTGAGGATGACTACCATCTCTACGATCAAGCTGGCGGTTGTGACATTGGCCACCAGACGAACCAGGCGAGGCCGATTCTGGACAAAGCCGAGCATCCAGACGAAAGTGAAGCAATAAATACTGACCGAGATGGCAAATTTGGCCGGTTTGAGCCAGGCGGGAGCTCCAGTGATGACACGATGGTCAACGAAAATGCCCAATAAGGTGGCGACAAACGTGATCAGCATGGTTACGCCCAGGATGGTCAACGGTGGGTTGACGGCAAATGCGGGACGAAGCAAGCGCCACAATCCTCCTCTTTGTGGGCTCCGAACTTGAACTTGGCCGGTGAATGATTTCATGCCTCACTCCTTTCTCTCTGCACTAAGCGGCACTCCGAACCGGTTTTTGGGCCGATGTCGGCGATGCCCATCGTGGATCGAACAACGAGGTAGAACAGGAACCCTGCAGGTCCCAGCATTAGCGTCAGGAAAAGCACCGGCGCCATCAGCCAGGAACTGATCCGACGTTCTTGGCTGTCGAGACAAATCCAACGGCCGACGAACAAGTCAAAGGCGAGAAAGTGAGCCCACGCAATGGTTGCACCGGCTGGCGAACACAGGAGCGCCTCAACACCGGGGAGCGTTGGTCGCGAAACGGCAGGCCAAATCGCGCCCAGTCGCGGAAGCACGAGCCCGGCATACAAGATGACGGGCGCAGCGATCACCAAGGGCGATCGAATGATCCGCGCAGTCCACCGCCAACGCGGCAGGAGAATCATCAAGGCCCAGATGGGCAGGACCAACAGATTACTGGCTCGGAAAAGCAAGTCCATATGTCCCCCTTTACGGACGTTTACGGCTCAATCGAGAGCCGGATCGGGCGGCAAATCGGGCGTTTCGGAATGTCATAGCTGCTCCCCATTTGTTATTCTTCTGCATGTTGCGCGTGTCAACATTCTATTGCTCAGATGTTGCGCATGTCAACATAGTTGCAAATAAAATTGGGGTTGCAAATCTCAGTGGAGATGGGAGGGTATGTTGCTCATGTCAACAATAGGTTGTATGCTGCTGGCTAGAATGCGTCCACGCAAGCCCTACCACCACGGCCATCTGGAAGACACTCTGTTGAAAACGGCAATTCAGTTGATCGGCGAGGTCGGTCCCGCAGGCTTTACTTTGAGGGAAGTCGCCCGACGCGCAGGCGTCTCCCACAACGCCCCTTATCGGCACTTTGCGGATCGGGAAGAGCTTTTGGCAGCCGTCGCAACCCAGGGATTCCGGGAGTTGACCCAGGCCATGCGCGACGCCGCCCAGGGGCAGGCGGAGCCGCTGGATCGAATGAAGGCTGCCGAACTAGCCTACATCGAGTTCGCTCTTCGTCGGCCGGAGCACTTTGCGGTGATGTTCGATGCGCCGGTTGCGAAGCGCACGAGATCGGACCAGGCCGAAGCCGCCGAAGAGGCCTTCGGAACATTGTTGGGCCTGGTCCAGGCATGCCAGGACAAGAGACAACTACCCTCTGGAGACACCCTTCAGTTCGCGCTGCTTGCGTGGACTATGGTCCACGGAATTGCCAAGTTATCCACAGCCAAACGTCTCCCCTTTGACTCCAGGGCTGGGATTCTCAAGTTCTCCAACTTCGTCATTGACCAAGCATTGCCGACTGATACGGAGACTCTCACAAAGCGAAGCAAGGACGCGAAATAGAGAAATTTGGTCAATTTGCAACATTGTGTCGCTTCAGTTCACCCACCATGGTGCGAATCAGAAATTGAGAGAGAAGGTTCGTTTCTGCGGTGTCTTTGGGCACGGAAATGCTGTTTCATTTTTTTCCGAACGAGGCATGAGCGCGAAGAAAAGCGATATAGCCTGCTTCGTCGAGGTTCCTGCTCGCCAACGCCAGGACCATTTGCGCTGCGTCTTCCTCGCTAGCGTTGAAGCGATAACCGTTGAGTTCGAGAAACAGGACACCCACCACAAATCCCGTGCGCTTGTTGCCATCTACGAAAGGATGGTTGCGCACGATGCCCCACGTATACGCGGCGGCCATGTCGACAATGTCGGGAGACTCGGCATAGGCGAAGTGCTGTTGCGGCCGAGCCAGGGCTGATTTCAACAAGCCATCGTCGCGCAATCCCACCGCCCCGCCGTGCAGCGCGAGCAGGCGATCGTGCAGGGCAAGCGCATCGCGCTCGTCGATCCAGACTGGTTCCTTCACTTTGCGAGAACGTGGAGTGTATTGCGGTAGCGGCTGATGATGTCGTCCGCCTTCGCCATTTTTTCCTCGAAGCCGGGATCGTAAGGTGTGAGCAGGTAGCCACCCTCCGACGCTTCGATTAGGAACAACGGTTCACCTTCCCGGGTGTGCAGATGATCGATGACCTCTTTCGGCAGGACAACTCCGAGCGAGTTCCCGAATTTGCGGACCTTGAGTTTGACCACAGCTGACCTCCGAAGTTATTACTATTGTAATAACCGTGAGTCCATTTTGGCAACAAGGACTCAGGCAAATAGAGGCTTCTTTTGATTCCAGCGACACAGCTATCGAGTCTGCAAACTCAGACTGTTCGGTACAAGATCGGTACAACTGAGCGAGAGAAAAAGAGGTACGCTGCTCCCTAAGGGACACCAGATAAAGTACTTGGAGTTTGTACTTCCCATAGTTCGGGGCCGGGGGAGGGGAATTGCCCCCTTCCCCGGACCCCATCCCCAAAAACAGAACCAGGCCGTTTACACAAAAGTCTTGACACACCTCTTTGCGGCGGAGGCATAAACTCCCGCCAAACGGTCGCGACAGCCATCTTACGGCTTCAACTCGTTCTTCCCACCACGTCTTGTTGTAGACATTCTGAATCCATCGACAGTCGAGTGCCGGTGCTCGACACAATTCATGCTCCGTCGGATATCCTCTATGAGGGTTCAAAAATTTTGAACGCCCAAGTTTTGATGCGATCAAAGTCGGGCCCACGGTCTTCTGAGTGGCATGCTGAGCGTGCAAATGCCTTATCATAAAGCCCCCGTAAGCCCAATATCATTCGAACATCACTCCGTCCGCTTCCCAAGTAACGACAGCCTATAAATTTCCTTCGTCCACACGGCCAACCACGTCGGTGCCATAGTCAGCGGCTATAATGCCTCGCATGGCAATATTCGCCGTTGTGTCGAGGTCCCGCTCTATTGAGGCTCAAGAGCGAACAGGAGATACAGGGCTATCTTAACGATGTATAAAGATGCGCTCCGAAATTGTTCCCGCGATCCCCAATTTCTCTTGAAGATAATCGGTTTCATCGTGTTCACGATCTATGCTGTTTGCCCGATTGCGATCGATTACGCCAACAGGGATGCCGCCAGAATTCCGAGCATATAGTAGCGAAACGGTGTTTCTGGCCATCCACCTCAAATCATCAGTCTTCTCGATTGGATTGCGTCGAAAAATGGCTGCATTCCCAGATTCGCGCGCCCTGCAAAGACGGTATACGCATGTTTCTGGTCAAGATCGGCATTGTAGTCTCCCCAATCCTTCTATGACCGTACAGATGGGGGCATTCCTCGTCGCTTCTTTTTCTGTGAATGCTTCATCTCCCCATTACTTATCGCAGAACTGGGATCGTGGATAACTTCCCGGCTTGTCCAAGGATTGCCGACGATACGAAACCGGCCAATGGTGGCAGCACGAACTTCGGAGCTTTCGTGCACAAAGTCTACGGCCGTGAGTAGAGAACGAAATAATTTTGCGCCAGCTACTCTCACATGACCCTCCCACCAATACTAGGGACAGGCGAAGAGGAATATTTGTCGCGGCACCGGCTGAACTGAAGTCTTGCCGCACTTCTTTTCTGCAACCGCGCCACTGGTTAATACATCTGCAAAATGGTACACGGCCTCATTGAAAGATTGAAAGAGCGAAGGACGTGAGCCTTATTCGTGGCTACCTACTCACAAGCGCAATGGCAAATTCTCTCGGGGTTGAAGGATCGAGGATTTCCCCCTCACGCACTCCTGCGCGGGGCGCTGTGTTTTTGTACCAGGCTCCATGATTCGGGCCTCAAGCTACGGCGTCATAGAATCGACTCCAATCGTCTCGCGACCTCTATACCTCGCTCACATCTGGTCCCTTAAGGATGTACTCAGCGATGCGATCTGTAAGCCGCCGTCTCTCTTCTTCCGAACATTCAGCACGTTGGCAGATGTGATTTAGTGCTGGGAATCCGCGCTTTAGCAGGTAGTCCGCTAGTTCATTCCAGCTGCGCCTTTCGTCTTCAGGCGTCAGGAATGGGGGACAGAGGCACGACAGTATGAAAATCAGCCCTGTCCCGCGCTTGGTGAGGAAATAAAGCCAGTACGGGAACTCCGCATCGAGCTTGTAAACGAAGTTGCGAACTTCGGCCAACTCGTAAAGCTCTCTGGGATCGTCGTCAAACCCTGTAACGCATATCTCCACCTGCTCGCAGAACTTGATCACTGCTTGCCGCCTCAGGAGTTGACGAAGCACGCCCAAAGGGTGGCTGATACCGCCAGCTTCGATCTGTTCACGACTGATAACGACCGTGAGGAAATCAAAATCCATCAAGTTGGCAGAACCGTCGTTTGTCATGTCATTGAGCTTCGTTCGTCCCGCGCCGTTTTTGCGCCCATTGTCCAAAGCTATGTCCTTGTCACCGCCAGCTTGACGTTCAGCGTGAGATACCGATTGAGCCGATTATTCAACAAGTGCTCGAATCGCATGACGATCGGCTAGAAGTTTCCGTCTGACTTTGGCGTCCGAGCTGCGATTACCGAAGTTTACCCTAGACTTGGCGGGTGCCCACGGAGGAGACCGTAGTTACCCCTGCATGCTGGTCACAAAGGCGGCGTGCACCTCGTCGGGCAGCCAAAACGCCCCCAAGCGGCTTTCCAGAGCACCCTTCTCACCGGGTGCGCCGAATGTAGTGATCAAGTACACTGACTTTTTCATGGCATATCTCCTTTGAGTCACTGGAGTGACGGTTATTCTGCAAATGTTGGTGAAGCCTCCGATCAGCCGAGGCTCAATGAAATTCTTCCTCAGCGAGTTCGTTTAATGTCCTGGACCTGTAGGCTTCTTCGAAGGCGTTGGTGAACGCGGCCCGATCGGTCTTGGCGGACCAGCGCCCAACCGGAGCATGGTAGGAAGCATTGCGCTCGGTGCCCTGCTTCCCTTGAAACAAGCCGTCCCGATAGGCGGCGTCGGTCTCTGAGGATGGGCCACCGAGGACGGCTGCCGAAGAAGCCTGGCGGGTGCTAATCCACAAAGCCGAGCCAGCCACTAAAAGCATCTGGGAGCGAGGAAAAGGTGTTTTTTCATAAATTTCTCCCGATTTGCATTCCACTCAGTGAGGATCGATCCGAGTCGAATTGTTTGTCCTCTATCTCTAACTGCGCAAAAGGCTGGGCAAAATCAATCATTCGTAGTTGAAGAAAAATTGGGGCCAGGGGAAATCTTCGGTGGGCGGCGGTGCCCTGGCAGTGGTGCTTCAGATGGTTGACATTCAAATCGGGCCTGACTAAGCTGGCTTGCAAGCCAAACGCTTCCTTGGGTGCTCTTCGTGGGGCAGGAGCCTACAACCGAAATTACACAGTTGTTGCAGGGTTGGCGGGGTGGAGACCGCAGCGCGCTCGACGCTCTGTTGCCGGCCGTCTACAAGGAACTGCAGCGTCTCGCCCATTTTCAGCTGCGCCAGGAACGCGCTGATCATACTTTACAAAGCGCAGCTCTAGTGAATGAGGCGTACCTGCGCCTGGTTGGCCTGAATCCCCCGCAGTGGGAGAGTCGAACCCACTTTTTTGCCATCGCCGCCAAACTGATGCGGCAGATCCTTGTTGACTACGCTCGGCGCCACCGTGCTGGAAAACGTGGAGGCGGCGAGGGCACGCTTCCGCTCGAGGACGCGACCATGTTGGCCCGCGGCAAAGACATCGATGTCGTGGCCCTCGACGGAGCTCTGAAGGCTCTGGCTCAAATCGATCCACGCAAAGCCCAAGTGGTCGAGCTGCGTTTTTTTGGGGGTTTGAGTTTCGAGGAGACCGCCGAGGTACTTCAGCTCTCGACGAAAACCGTCTCCCGTGACTGGAGCACGGCTCGCGCCTGGCTACACCGCGAAATGAATCGGGAATCCTGATGGATGCGGAGCGCTGGAGACGCGTCGATCACCTGTTGCAATCGGTGCTGCAGGTGAGTCCCGATCAGCAGAAAGAGTTTTTGCGCCAAGCCTGCGCCGGGGATGCTTCGCTCGAGCACGAAGTCCAGTCGCTTTTGAGTTCTCATGAGAAACTCGGCGAATTTCTGGAACAGCCCGCCATGGGAATGGCAACACCAACTCTCCCTCACGCTGCCGTATCCGCAGCCGAAGATAGCCTGTCTGGCAAGACCATTGCCCACTATAAGGTGCTTCGGCGTCTGGACAGCGGCGGTATGGGAACGGTCTATGAGGCCGAGGACCTTCGGATTGGGCGGCACGTCGCACTGAAGCTCCTGCTCGAGGGGCAGGCGAGCCACGGCAAAGCCCTGTTGCGCTTTCAACAGGAGGCGCGGGCTATCGCTACCCTGAATCATCCTCATATCTGCACGCTCTACGAAGTCGAGGAGTATGAGGGAAACCCGGTTATCGTGATGGAGCTGCTGGAAGGTGAAACGCTGCGGCAGCGTTTGAAGGTGGGTCGGGTGCCTCTGAAGCAAGTGCTGCAGTGGGGAACCGAGGTAGCCGACGCACTGGAGGCAGCTCACGCAGCCGGCCTGATTCATCGTGATATCAAGCCAGCCAACGTATTCCTGACCCGCCGGGGAGTGATAAAAGTCCTCGACTTTGGTCTGGCCAAGTTGAGCCTTGGGGGAGTAGAGGCTGACTCGTCAAACCGGGACGAGGAAGGGCTTACTAGTTTAGGAGCGATTCCGGGAACCACACAGTACATGTCGCCCGAGCAGATTCGTGGTGACGAACTGGACGGCCGCACTGACGTTTTTTCTCTCGGAGTGTTGTTGTATGAGATGGCGACCGGACAACGTCCGTTCGCAGAGAAAAACATCGCTTTAACCATGGATGCGGTGCTCCACAAGCAACCGGTGCCGCCTAGGGCGATCAATACCCAGTTGCCGCCGTCGCTCGAACAGATCATCAATAAAGCTCTGGAGAAAAATCGGCAGCTCCGCTACCAGTCACCAACGGAGCTGAGAACCGATTTACAGGTGCTCTTGCACGATACGGACAGCGGGACCGGCAAGGCCACACGTGCCGATGTGACGCTGGCGTCGAAGTCTCACTGGATAGTCCCCTTGCTGCGGGAGCGTTCAACGTGGTTTTTCGCCGGCGCCTTACTTCTGGCAGTCGCGGTCGGTATCGGATTATTTGTCTCTCGCGCTTTACGCAACGGTCCGCAACTCTCCTCCCAGCACGCGAAGGCTCGCCGTTCTGTCGCTGTGCTCGGTTTCCGAAATCTTTCGGGAAGTCCAGATCAGGAGTGGGTCTCGACAGCAATTTCAGAAATGTTAGGCACTGAACTGGCTTCCGGAAATAAGGTACGCGTAATTCCTGGAGAGAACGTTGCTCATATGAAACTCGATCTCTCTTTGCCTGCGACCGACAGTTACGCTCCTGAAACGCTTTTGAAAATTCGTGGCAACCTGGGCGCGGACGAAGTGGTAGTCGGTTCCTACCTGGGCGTGGGCAAAGATACACAAGGACCTCTTCGGATCGATTTGCGGGTGCAGGACGCAACCGCCGGTGAAACCATCGCCGCGGTCTCGGAGAGCGGCACCGAGGCCGAACTCGCCGATCTGGTTACGCGAGTCAGTTCCGAACTTCGGGAAAAGCTCGGAATGGGCAGCGTGCCGGGCGAGGAGGTGCAACGAGCGGGAGCGTCCCTGCCGGGCAATCCTGAGGCCGTCCGGTTTTACTCCGAGGGGTTGGCCAAGTTGCGCGCCTTCGATGCCAGGGCGGCCCGCAATCTGTTCGACCAGGCAGTTGCCGCCGACCCCAACCACGCGCTATCGCATTCCTTCCTGGCGCAGAGCCTCTCGTCTTTGGGCTATGACGCGAAAGCGCGAGCCGAAGCGAGTAAAGCGTACGAACTCTCGCAAAACCTGCCGCGGCGCGATCAATTGCTCGTCGAGGGTCACTATCGCGAACTACAAAACGATTACCCCGCGGCCATTGAGATCTATCAAACGCTGCTGAAATTCTTTCCAGACGATATCGAGATCGGATTGCGCCTGGTTTCGACACAAACCAAAGCGGGTCAGGGCAAGAATTCTCTGGCGGCGGTGGCGCAATTGCATCAGATTCCAGGTACTGCGAGCCAGGATGCCCGCATCGATCTTTCCGAAGCGGAGGCGCGCCAGTCGTTGGGAGATTTCAAGAATGCCCAGCACTCCGCTTCGGTGGCTGCCGACCTGGCATTGCGCCAAGGCAATCGCCTGGTTATGGCTCAGGCGAAGCAACAGGAGGCCTGGGATTGGGATCGTCTCGGGGAGTTCGATAAAGCCCTCGCCGAGTTTGCCGAGGTCCGCGATTTATCCCTGAAAAGCGGAAATCCCCGCGCGGCCACTCGCGCATTTAACGGATACGCCACTGTTCTATACGACAAGGGAGATTTTGAAGGCGCCCGCAAGGCTTACGAGCAGGCTCTCGACATTGCGAACCGGATTGGCGCTCAGCAAAACGTCGCAACCACCTCCAGCAATATCGGAAATATTTTCTACGAGAGAGGGCAATTGGAGGAAGCACGGCGCTACTATCAGCAAGCCCTCGACATTGATCGCACCCTCGGCAGTCCCTTCATCGCAGGCGATCTCGGCAGCCTTGGCAACGTGATGGACAGCATGGGCGACCTGCCAGGCGCGGTTCGGATGCAGGAACAGTCTCTGGAGGCTTTCCGGAGTTCCGGCGATCGGCGTGGCGAGGCGACGACGCTCAGCAACCTGGGCAACGTTCTTATCGAACAGGGCCGGCTAACTGAGGCCGCCGCCCGATTTGGGGAGCAGTTGGCCATTCAGGAACAGACCGGTTATCGAAAAGGTCAAGGCTTCGGGTTGGCCGGGATTTCCGACATTCTGCGAGCGCAGGATCGTTTGGAAGATGCGCGTTCGAAGACCGAAGAAGCGATGGCGCTCCGAAAGGAACTTGGCGATACCACGAATCTGGCGTACAGCCAAATGCAATTAGCTCAAATCTTGTTCGAACAGGGAAGCAGCGCTGACGCCGCAGGGCTCGCCCAGGAAGCGGCTGGGGCATTCGACAGGAAGAAGATGTCAGATGCAGGTTGTCAAGCGCAAACCGTTCTGAGTTCGGCGCTGCTCGCACAATCCAAAGTTGCAGAGGCGCAGGCGGCGGCCGCTCGCGCGACAGATTTGTGCCGTCAGGATGCCGGTCGAACATCTCGATTTGAAGCGCAATTCGCAGTCGCAGGCGTTAGAGAGCAAACCGGAAACTTCAGCGACGCTTTCAAGATACTTGAAACCGTTCGCTCCCAAGCCAGCCGATACGGCTACATCGGTTACGAGTTGGAATCGCGCCTTCGGCTGGGACAGTTAGAACTGAAGTCAGGCAAGCAAAGCGCAGGGCGGGCTCGTCTTACCCAGCTGCAATCAGATGCATTCTCCCGCGGATTCGCGCTGATCGCCCGCAAATCAAAGCAAGCGTCGCAATAAACCTGCACACGCCCGGCCTGTAGGAAAGATTCGCATATGTGGCGAATCAGATTTCGAATTCCATCTCAGCGTATACGATCAATGCGCGCACCGGTGCTCTAACCCCCAGTTCGGGCAGGGGCTGACCGCAAGCGCGCAGATATTTGCCGAGCGGCTTGAGAAAGAGATTCGAGCTAACTAAGCATCTCTCGAGGAAGACTCCGGCCCACGTAAGGGCGTGCGCTCGTCGACTTGATGCAAGGTTTACTTCTCCGGGCCAAGGCAGGTATGCCCCGTGAGGAACTCCTCGAGGATGCCCGAAGCTACGTATCCGTCGTGATCGGTTATAACTGATAAATGCGCTTATGTTTCGCGATCGCGGATGACTTGGATAACGGCCAGGAGCAGCGTGTGAAGGGACGCGAGAAACCATCTCTTCCGCAGGCTCATCTCATCGGACATGAACAGCCGGATGAGAACTATCACGCTTGAGGAGCATTTTGTCACCGAATCCTTCCTTCGGGCTACGGGCGCCTATGGCAATGCGACCCCGGCCTGGCTCGACGCACTCCAACCAAAGCTTCTGGACCTGGGCGCGTGCCGCATCGCGGCCATGGACGATGCCGGCATCGATCTCCAGGTGCTCTCACTCGCCGCCATCGGCTTCGATGCGCTCGACGCAGCCACCGCAACATCGCTCGCCAGCGATGTAAATGACGAACTAGCCGCCGCCGTTCGCGCGAACCCTTCCCGTCTGGCCGGCTTCGCCTGTCTCGCCTTGAAGGATCCTGAATCGGCGGCCCAAGAACTCGAGCGTTCGATCAAGAAGCTTGGTTTCCGCGGAGTCCTTCTCGATGGCACGACGGCGGGGAAATTTCTAGACGACCCTCAGTTCACTCCCGTCTTTGAAGCCGCCGTTGCTCTCAATATCCCGATATACCTCCACCCGGCGCCGCCTCCAGAGGCTGTTTTCGATACCTATTTCACAGGGCTGCCAGCTGGGGTAGGCCAAATGCTCTCCATCGCCGGCTGGGGCTGGCACGCGGAGACCGCGCTCCACACACTCCGCCTAATCGCCTCCGGTATCTTTGATCGTTTCCCCACTTTGCAGCTCATAATCGGTCACATGGGGGAGATGCTACCTATGGCGCTGGTCCGCACCTCACAGGCTCTCTCTCACATCGCGAAGCTCCGTCAACCCGTAGCTGCTTACTTCCGGTCGAACATCCACCTGACAACCAGCGGCTACTTCACCCGGCCCCCGCTGCAGTGCGCCCTAGACGTCGTCGGCATTGATCGCCTCATGTTTTCCATCGACTACCCGTTCAGCTCCACAACGAAGGGTAGCGACTACCTTGCAGAGCTCGAACATTTGCTCAGTCCCGAAGACTTGGCCAAGCTTACCCACCGAAATGCTGAGGCGCTCCTGAGTCTCTAACACCCGAAATGCCCTGAACTAGCCTTGTCCCCGCTTCGGCCGCGCGGGCAGCTTCTGCCTGCTGCACCCGCTTTTCCGCGTCGACACCGAGGATCAGCAGCACCGGAACCTCGTCGCTATTTGCTAGTTGCAAAATTACGCCCCGCTGATTTTCCGCGGATCGCCTTCCAAACGCGCTTCGGGTCCTCGCAGCATTTTCTGGAACGAACCGACCGCGGGCTCATACTCGAGCAGCAAGTCCGTCGCACCGCGAACGGCGCGCCGTACCCAGTTGGTCCGCATGCCTCCAGGTTCTAGTGTGCAGAACCTTGACCCCGAACGACGCGACTTCCATCGCCAGCACCAGAAGGTCGAAGCGAACAGACCCATCCAAATATCCTCCTTAGAGCATCACGTAGCCGAACGATTGTTGCGCTTGTGGCGTTCAGAATTTTCCGCATAATAGATGCGGGGCCAATCAGAGATATGCGACCGAATGGTCTCATCGATCATCGAACCTGTTGGGCAATGAACAACTGCTGGAGGGGGCTTCATGAATTTTGGGCTCGCGTTGTTACTGGCTGTCGGTATTGGCGTAGTAGCGGGGTTGCGATCCATGTCGGCGCCTGCGATCGTAGCTTGGGCGGCACATCTGGGTTGGATCCACCTTTCTGGCTCTCACCTGGCTTTCATGGGCTCAGCTTGGGCAGTCGGCATCTTCACTCTTGGAGCACTGGCCGAATTCGTTGCGGATCAACTCCCAACCACTCCCGCCCGCACGACAGCCGTCCCGCTAGCTGCCCGGATTGTTATGGGCTTGCTTACGGGTGCCTGCCTGGGCACGGCTGGAAGCTCGTCGCTTTGGTTGGGGGCTCTGACCGGAGCGATCGGCGCCATCGCCGGAGCGTTCGGCGGCTATCGGGTTCGCGTCGAACTGGTTCGAACCCTACAGGCTCCCGATTTCGCAATCGCAATCCCAGAAGATCTGATCGCAATCGGGCTGGGACTGTTTTTGGTTTGCAGATTCTGACAGTCGCCTCGAGCTCGGAGGGAATAGGAACTAGGCAGGACGCTCCGACTCCCAGTTGTGAGTACGTCGCGCCCTAACGTTTTAGCAAATTGCCTAGTGATATTGACGCCCGATGAGCGACTTCATGAACTTCTCCGTATACGGCTTGACCCTCACGCAATCGGCCAAAAACCGTCCCGTATTCCAGCCATCCGGCCCCAGAAACGCACTCTGGAGCTATGGGAGCAAACCAATTGACCACGTGCTATACTCCGCCCCCGTGGTGCTTCCGCTGAACCTGTGTCCGGAAGCGATTTCCAGGGGACTGCGGCCTAGCTTGATCAAATTGCCTGACATCTTCAACGTCTCCAGCATCATGGTCGACCGTCATGTAGTCGGCGGCCGGGGTGCGGGGGTTGCGATCGAATGTGGCAACGACAAGGTAACCTATCGCTCCGACTGACTTCCAGCAGCCCGTTTCTGGATAACTTCGGATGGCCGACTACTCGGCGGTTATCGCGTTATGGCATAGGCGACCGCCAGCCCGGGTCTTGCGAGTTTGGGCTACAACGCGGATCAATTATTCAAGGGACCGCGCAATCACCAGTGTGATGTCATCCTGCTGTTCGCTTCCGCCGCTGAATTGCTGGACCGCCCCAACCACAGCTTGGAGGAGGGGTACCGCCGGAAGGTGAGAATGGCTCCCGACGGTGTCGAGCAAACGAGACGCGCCAAATTCTTCCCCATCCGCGTTCTCGGCCTCGGTGATTCCATCGGTGTAGAGCACCAGCGTGTCACCTGCAGCAAGCTCCACTTCCGCAATCTCGCACTGCCAGGCTTCAAACAATCCCATCACGGTGCAGGTGGAACTCAGCCACTCCACCTTCGGTGTCTCGGAGATCCGATCCTGCGAGCTTCCTCTGGCACGCAGCAGGAGCGGGGGAAGATGTCCACAATTCGCGTAGCGGAGCTTGCGGCTTGAGTCGTCGTAATCCGCAAAAAATAAGGTAGCGTAACTGGCGTCACCGCTATTCTCGTAGAACAATCGGTTGACTGAGGCGAGCAGTCGGGGCAGGTCGTCCACCGCGATGGCATATTGGCTGCGCAGATTACGACGACTCAAG
>DATNKA010000391.1:0-2329 GCA_035603655.1 Candidatus Acidiferrales bacterium
TTAACTTCTTGCTTGTTTTCATGGAATTTGGAACCCTCTCCTTTTGAGTTTTAGTCGACATACCTCTTACTTACTGCCGAAGCTACGCAACTCTTTGGCAAACGCGATTTAGGCCGGGTTGATTTTCATTTTTTTGTTATCCCCGCGTCGTGCGTGGCCCTATGTTGACCACGACGGGTTCAGCAAGAATCGGCACACGGCAACTCAGCGGTATTAACATCCGTGCGTGGGGCCGGACTTGCTTCACGAACGAAACGGCTTGATGCCTATCTTATAGATTATTACTATCGACTTAATAGAGTTTAGGAACTTGATACGTTGTGTGTTCAACCAGTTTTGTCCCCCAGGTTTTAACCGCGGATACTTTTCTCGGCCGCGAGGGCTGCGTCAGGCTATCGAAAGTCGCCTAAACACCTTTGTGTCCTCCGATGACCATGGGCAGTACACAGGCCTTTTCCCTCTTCTTGGCCACGCGCTTGCCTTTGGTTGAGCGCGGCCCGGGGTCAGCGATGAGGTCGGCTAGCGTCGTGTTTTCCAAAATATTCGCGGCCGCGTCACGGACGTCCAGGAACAACTGATAAAGAGCGCGGTGCGGCAGATCGCGGTCAATCAGCGTGCGCAACTGTTCGGCATCGCCAAATGGCGCCAAAGGGCCGTCGATCAGGCGCATGATCTCGCTCAACCGGATATCGGAAGGATCACGTCGCAACTGGTATCCGCCCTTGGCTCCGCGCACGCTCTCCACCATGCGCGCATTTTTTAGTTCGAGCAGAATCAGTTCCAGAAATTTCTCCGGAAGACTCTCCTCGTAGGCGACCTCGCGGATCTTGATGGCACCCTGGTGGTAATGGCGGGCCAGCATCATCATGGCCTGCAATGCGTAAAGTCCCTTTTGCGAGATTTTCATAGCGCCGGCCATTATGCCATAAAGTCCATTGAATTAATAGACTTTATGTACCTTAAGCCGGTAGCAATTGGGGAACCGCTTTGAGCGCTGGGGATTATCGATTACAGCTTATTTTCAGCCGAGTGGAGAGGGGGGGTCAATCCACCTGGAAGCCAGTGTGCATGGGATTGCGGTTCGAAGAAAGAAAGTTCCACGACGACACCGGCATCTGGGTGCGCGGTTAAGGCTCGGGCAGAACTCGCAAGATCTGCACTGTGATGTTGTCCGGGCCGCCGCGTTGTAAAGCCAGCTTCACCAAGGCGGCGCAGCACTCCGCCGGCGTCTTACCGTTCACCGCTGTCTCCAGTTCCTGATCGCTAACCACCCCCCAAAGGCCATCGGTACACAGGACAAGATCGTCCGAGGCCTGCAAGGCAAGCCCCTGTTCGCCGCTTTGCATGGCAAACTCAATACCCGCTCCTAGAGCGGCAGTGAGGATGTGCCGCTGCGGATGCTTTTCGGCGTCCTCGGCACGGACGATACCACTCTCCACCAGCCTGCCGACATAGGAATGGTCTCGAGTCAATCGCGCGATGTGCGCACCCCGCACCAGATAAAGGCGGCTGTCTCCGACATGCGCGAAATAAAGCTGGCGGCCCCGGATGACCAGGGCGGTGCACGTGGTCCCCATCCCGTGAAGCTCGGGATGAGCTACGGAGTATGCTTGAATCTTTTCGTGAGCTCTGGAAAATGCTTCGAGCAAGGCGACGTGCGGATCGTCCCCGACGACGTTGTCGTAAACTTCACGCACCGTCTCTACCGCCAGCCGGCTGGCTTCCTGGCCCCCTTCGTATCCGCCCATGCCGTCGGCGATTACCGCCAGCCTTCCCTTACTTTCAAGTTCTGCGGCGACCGGCTCCCAGTAGAGAACGGAATCCTCGTTGTTTTCGCGCTGGCAACCCACGTCGCTCAGGCTAGCCACTTGCAGTCCAGGTTTCAGCAATTCAGATTTAACATTCATACAGTCAGCTGACGGTTCTTCGGAAACTCTCTACCGAACAGTAAGGCAGATCCGCCCCGCCATTATAGACAAGCCACGGCGCAGGAAAATGCAGCAGTCAGGTAGGCACTACGGAAAAAGAAAAAACCCGCAGCCAGCGTGGCTTGAGCTAACCCCCCGCCTTGAAGCTTAGTTTGTGAAATCACTTCTCGCTACTCGCGAATGGATTCGGGCTACGAACCAGACTGGAAGAAAAATGTGTACAGGCAACCACGTGTGGTTACTGAGGTTAGAGTCGCCAGGAAGCGGAACTTAGTCAGGGTTGACCAAGGTCGCTCGATGGATGTAATGTTCGCAAATGGTTCCCCAGAATTAGATCAAGGAGATCAACATGAAGAAACTGGTTTCTCTCTGTTTCGCATTCAGCCTGATCGTTTGTAGTG
>DATNKA010000392.1:0-7726 GCA_035603655.1 Candidatus Acidiferrales bacterium
GAATCGCTTTTGATCGAAATCAGAATCTCTATGTGGGCGACCGGAGCGGAACGATTTTCAAGATTGGCCGCGATCAGCAAGTGTTCGTTTTCGCCACTCTGGAGCCAAGCGTTTCTGCTTACCACTTGGCGTTCGGTCCACTGGGGGATTTATTTGTAACCGGGCCCACAACTTCGAGCTTTGACTGCGTCCACAGAATTGATCCGCAGGGAACGGTCCACAAATTTTTTCGGGGTTTAGGTCGCCCGCAGGGCTTGGCTTTCGACTCTGTTGGCAACCTCTACGTCGCGGCGTCGCTTTCCGGGAGGCGCGGCATTGTGAAAATCACGCCAGAGGGCAAGGCGAACTTGGAAGTCGCAGGGCATGGACTTGTGGGATTGGCTTTTGCGCCGGGACGCAGCGTAATTCTGGCAACCACCGACGCGGTGCATCATCTTTCCTGGAACACGCAGGGGCTGCCGCTGCTGCCGGAGTAGCGGTGCGTCCCCAGCTATCGGTGCTTTTCATTTACACTTCTAGCCGTGAACGCCGAGATCATCGCGGTTGGGTCCGAGCTACTGACGCCCTTCCGCATGGATACAAACTCTCTGTATCTCACCGAGCAAATCAACCAGCTTGGCGTCGAAGTAATTTTCAAGAGCGTTGTGGGGGACGATCTCCAGCGCCTGACTGCCGCCGCGCAACATGCATTATTTCGTTCAGAGATCGTGATTTTCAGCGGAGGTCTCGGCCCCACCGAAGATGACCTCACCCGCGAAGCGGTGGCGGCAGCGCTAGGCGTTTCCTTGCGGCGTGACGAGGAGATTCTCAGTGGCATCGAGAAGCGTTTCGCGGCGCGTGGTTGGAAGATGTCTCCCAACAACGCCAAGCAGGCAGACGTTCTCGAGGGCGCAACGGTTCTGCCCAACGGCAATGGCACTGCGCCCGGACAATGGTTAACCGGTAAAATTGAAGGGCGCGAGCGAATCGTTATCCTCTTGCCCGGACCTCCGCACGAGCTGAAGGCTTTGTTCGAAGCGGAATGCCGAGAGCGGCTGCGGGCAACGTTACCAGTCGCATTTCTCGCCACCCGCGTTTTGAAAGTCGCGATGCTCGGCGAATCTCACGTGGATGCGCGCGTAGCACCCATCTACAAGCGATTTAGCGACGTACAAACCACCATTTTGGCGGGAGCTGGAGAAATCCAACTGCATTTCAAAGCGCGGGGTCAGACAATGGAAGCAGCGCAGTCGCGCGTAGATGAAGCGGCCGACGCGGTTGAGGAAGAACTCGACGACGCGGTGTACTCGCGGGATGGCCAATCGCTCGAGCAAATCGTTGGCTATTGGCTGCAAATGCGCGGCGCCACACTGGCTGTGGCGGAATCGTGTACGGGTGGTTTGCTTGGCGAGAGGATTACTTCGGTGGGTGGCAGTTCGCGCTACTTTGCCGGCGGCGCCATCGTGTATTCCAATGCCGTAAAAACAGAGTTGGCAGGAGTGCCTGCCGACATGATTGAGCGTCATGGCGCGGTCAGCCGGGAAGTAGCGGCAGCGTTGGCAGAAGCGATTCGCTATCGTTGCGAGTCGACTCTGGGAATCGGCATCACCGGCGTGGCCGGCCCCACCGGCGGGACGCCAGAAAAACCGGTGGGACTGGTATTTCACGCTTTAGCGAGCGCCACTGGAACAGACGTGGTCGAGCGAATCTTTCCTGGAGACCGCAAACGCATCCGCTGGTTCGCCACTACGCTGGCGCTTGACATGGTGAGAAGAAAGCTGATGTGAACTGAAAGCTTTGAGCTCTTGGCCCCTGGCTTTTAGCCTGGAACTCTATGGCTCCCGGCAGCAGATTGAGAGTCGCACTCGAACAGACAATGCCAGCACCCGATTTGAAGAGCGATTCAGGCTAAAGACTTAAGAGCTAACTGCTAAGAGCCTCCTATGCGCCTTTTCGTCGCGCTCGATCTCGACGACAACATCCGCAGCCGAATTGCCCGCTTCCTCGACGGCGTTCAGGGATTTGCTCCCGGGGCGCGCTGGGTGCGGCCTGACTCCCTGCACGTCACCCTGAAGTTTATTGGCGAACAAACCGAGACCCAGGTTGAAATCGAGCGCGCGCTGGCGGGGATTCAAGCCGATCAATTCGCGATTAATCTTCGTGGCTATGGATTCTTTCCCGACAAGCGAGCCCCGCGAGTATTCTGGATCGGAATTGATGGAGGGTCGAGACTGACTTCTCTCGCGGAGACCGTGGACTCAACGCTGGTGCCTCTCCAAATTCCGAAGGAGGAGCATGCTTACAGTCCGCATCTCACGCTGGCTCGGAGTGCCGGGGCTTCAGGTTCGCCGCGCCGGCAGAAGCGCGACCGACCGAACCAAGGTTTTCAGCGCCTGCAAGAAAAACTAGCGGCACTGCCGGCGCCGGAGTTTGGTACGATGACGGCCCGTGAGTTTTTTCTGTACCGTAGCCAGCTTTCTAGTGGTGGCTCACAATACACGAAGCTAGCGGGATTTAACCTGCGTTAGCAACTACTTCATGGTCGCCTTGCTTCTTATCGCCGCAATCAGCTACCTGTTAGGATCGATCCCATTTGGCTACCTGCTTGTACTGGCCTTTCGTGGAGAAGATGTGCGCCGAAGCGGCAGTGGAAATATCGGAGCGACCAATGTCTCGCGCAAATCCCCGATGCTGGGCGCGGTCACTCTGCTGCTGGATGCGTTGAAAGGAAGCGCCGCGGTCTGGCTTGCGCATGGAATTGCACCCACTTATCCTTTGATGACCATGGCCGCGTTATGCGCTGTCCTCGGCCACATGTTTCCGCTCTGGCTGAGGTTTCACGGCGGCAAGGGAGTAGCCACCGGCTTGGGTTCTTTCGTAGTGATCACTCCGAAGGCAGTGTTGATTGCCACTGGCATCTTTATCGTGGTGGTGCTGGTGTTCCGCTACGTTTCTCTGGGATCGATCATTGCAGTAGCATCTCTTCCGCTGCTCGTTTATGAGCTGAGCGCTGTCGGCGGTCGACCGCCAGCCCTAACATTCGTGGCCACCACTTCCCTGCTCATCATCGTTAAGCACCGTGAAAATATCCGACGCTTGTTAGCTGGCACGGAGAGCCGCGTAGGGCTGAAGCGCGGATGAGCGAGATCGCAATCATCGGCGCGGGAGCATGGGGCACCGCTCTATCGATCATTCTGGGACGCGCAGGCAATCACCGGGTTCGGCTCTGGGTCCACGAGCAAGCAGTTTGCGACACAATTGCGAATCAGCGCGTAAACGAGAAGTTTCTTCCGGGCTGTCCACTTCCCGAAACAGTGAATCCGACAACAAGTTGGAAGGAGGCCATTCGTGGCGCTGACATAGTTGTCAGCGTAATGCCTTCCCATTATTGCCGTTCCGCGTTCGAAGAGATGCAGGTTTACCTGACGCCCGGAATGCTGGTGGTAAGCGCGACCAAAGGAATCGAGAAGGACACCAAGATGCGCATGACCGAGCTCATAAGCCATGTTGTGAGAAATGCGATGCGGTTCACTCCTCGCGTCGGCGCGCTCAGTGGGCCATCATTTGCGCTCGAAGTGGCGCGGGGAGATCCTACTGCGATTACGATAGCTTCCCTAGACACTGAACTGGCGAGCACGGTGCAGCGTGAATTCAGCGGTCCGAGCTTTCGCGTTTACACCAATGACGACCCCATCGGCGTCGAACTCGGCGGAGCGCTTAAGAACACGATCGCGATCGCGGCTGGCGTCAGTGCGGGACTGGGACTGGGTCACAATTCTATTGCGGCCCTGATCACGCGCGGGTTAGCGGAGATGACACGTCTCGTTGTGGCCTGCGGCGGCAAAGCCGAAACTATGTCTGGCCTCGCGGGCCTGGGAGATCTGGTGCTGACTTGTACCGGCGGACTCTCCCGCAATCGTAGCGTGGGCGTGGAACTAGGCCGCGGACGCCAGTTGTCAAAGATTCTCTCCGAGATGCACGGCATGGTTGCGGAAGGAATTTTCACGACAACGGCAGCGGTGGGACTGGCGCATGCCCACCGTGTCGAGATGCCCATCACCGAACAGATGTACGCCATTCTGCACGAGGGCAAAGCGCCCCGCGAAGCAATTTTTGACCTTATGACGCGCAGCGGCAAAAGCGAAACGCTTGGAACCTAAAAACAGATCAGCGTGTGTTCTCTTGCCAAACCCTTACCGGCAGCCAGTCTCGGCTGACACTTTGGTAATGGTAAGGCTCTCGGTTTTCGCCTCCTGGCACAGCTTTCCACATTAAACTTCTATAGATACACGTGAAATCGGCCGCCACTTCGATCGACGGCGCTTCCAAACTCAGTCAGGGGAGCGACTCGTCTTCCAAAGCGCCCACCCCGGCGCGTATCCCCATTTTGTACGTAATCCTCGGCGTGCTCTTGGTCATCAGCATCGTCCCTATGTACTTCTACTCCGCGCAAGTGGAGGCCATTAACCGGGATCGGCTGAAGACCAACGAGATGTTGCTGCAGAATACGGTGACCAGGTCGCTCGCCGACGATCTCTCGCAACACCAGCGGTCGATGCGGATGATGCTGGCTAATCTCTCGTCAGCCATTCAGGTGGCCAGCGGCGGCGATATTGGCAGCAAGAATATCGAAGCTCCGGAACTTCGTGCCCTGCTGGAGAATTTCGTTTCTTCCTCCGACGAACTCGCCTATGCCACATTGCTGAACTCTGAAGCGAAAGGAATTTCTGCCGGCCGCATTGCACCGGACGCGTTCCTCCAGCGAGAGCTGCAACATGCCTACGACGCGGCGCGCGATGGCCGCGCTTACAACGGGCAAGCGCTCCAGGTCGAAGACGGCAAGACTTCGCGGACGGTTGTTCTGGTCAGCAGCCCCGTGAGGTACGGTGGACGTTTTCTGGGTATGGTGGGGGCAGTGGTCGACCTTGAGTTCCTGATTCGCCGCCTGCATGAAGTCAGCGGCGGAGGTTTAATTCCCTACGTCGTAGACTCGCAAGGGCGCCTGGTAGCAGCGGGCACTCAGCAATACGTAACCGGCCAGGACATGAAGAATCTTGAGATCGTCCGCAACTTTGTGGACGAGGGTAACAAGGCGCAGTTGGCCGCCACCAAAGAGTTCGCCGTCAAAGAAGGCAAGAACAGTATTGAGATGCTGGGGACTTACAGCCCGGTCACCACGCTCAACTGGGCGGTGGTCGTGCAAAAGCCGCAGCGCGAAGCTTACCGCGGAGTCTACGAGATGCAGCGCACTGCACGCCTGCTGGCGCTGCTCGCGGTGCTGCTTAGCATTGGTGTTAGTATTTTTGCGGCCCGCCGAATCACCAATCCACTGCATATCCTTACGCAGTCCAGCCGGGCTCTGGCTCGAGGCGACTTTTCGCAGCGCGTCCACCTGTGGAGCCGCACTGAGATAGGGGAGTTGGCGGAAACTTTCAACACCATGTCACAGGAACTCGAACGGTTCGTCGAAGACCTGAAGCGGGCCGCGGACGAGAATCGCGCGCTGTTTCTGGGCTCGATTCAAATGCTGGCAGGTGCGGTCGACGAGAAGGATCCTTACACCCGCGGCCACTCCGACCGCGTCACGCGCTACTCGCTGATGATCGGCAAGGAGCTTGGTCTGGATGCGACATTTATGGAGACCCTGCAGATTTCCGCGCAGCTACACGACGTGGGCAAAATCGGCATCGAAGATCTCATTCTTAAGAAACCGGGCGCGCTTACGGCGGAAGAATTTGAAGTGATGAAGACTCACACCACCAAGGGCGCCAACATTCTGCGTCCGGTAACGCAGCTCGCCGAAATGCTCCCTGGCATTGAACTCCATCACGAAGCTCTCGATGGCCGAGGCTATCCTTACGGTCTGACGGGAGAGCAGATTCCTTTGCTGGCGCGGGTGATTGCGGTAGCCGATACTTTCGATGCTCTCACCACGAATCGTCCTTATCAGCATGCGCACAGTCCGGAAGAGGCATTGAAAATCATTCAAAATCTTGCCGGCAAGCGGCTCGATCCCGGGCCTGTGGCGGCACTGATGGCGGTCTACGGACGTGGGGAGATTCGCATACAGCGCATCTCCATCAAGCGGAGCGTGGCCGTGGATCCGGCGGCTAATGTTTCACCCGCTACAGCGACTCCCGTGGTTCCCTCCGCCGACGCGGCCAACCTCGAAAGAACTCCCGTCTAACGGTGTTCCATCCTAAATGTTCTAAGCGGGGGCTGGAGGCGCGGCTGCGTCTGACCGCTATAATCAAGTTTTGGGACTTCTCATGATTCAAACTTTATTCGGCAGTACAGAAGAAAAGAAAACTGGACTCTTCGAGCGCATGAAGCAGGCCGTCACGCGTACGCGTGAGAACCTCAACGAGCGCATTGAAGAGGTGATTTCGTTCGGCAAGGAAATCGATCGCAACACGCTGGATGATCTCGAGGCTACTCTGATCGCTGCCGATCTGGGCACCACGACCACACAGGAGGTCCTAGGCAAGCTTCGCGACAAGGCCGATCGAAAACAAATTAAGGATGTGTACGAATTAAAACGCCTTCTCAAAGAAGAATTGCTGGCCATTCTGAACGCGGCGAATACCCGGCCCGTCGAAAGAGTGGACGGAACGCCTGAGGTGATCCTGGTGGTTGGTGTGAATGGCACAGGTAAAACCACGACTATCGGAAAATTGTCGCAGGTATTTCGATCGCAGGGCAAGAACGTATTGATGTGCGCCGCCGATACCTTCCGCGCCGCGGCGATCGATCAGCTTGAAATCTGGGGACAGCGAACCGGCACGGAAGTGATTAAGACCAAGCCCGGTGGCGATCCAGCGGCTGTCTTGTTCGACGCTCTTCAGGCCGCGATAGCGCGGAAGATGGACTATGTAATCGTCGACACTGCCGGCCGCCTGCATACCAAAACGAGTCTGATGTCGGAACTGGAGAAGATGCGTCGCACGTCACAACGTATTATTCCGGGAGCCCCGCATGAGACTCTGCTCGTCATGGACGCGACTACCGGTCAAAATGGCTTGCAGCAGGCGCGCCTGTTCACGCAATCGGCGGGAGTCACGGGTATCGTGCTCACCAAACTCGACGGTACGGCCAAGGGCGGAGTGGTGGTCGCAATCTCCCGCGAGTTAGGATTGCCCGTACGTTTCGTTGGTGTAGGCGAGAAAGTTGGCGACCTGCTGCCCTTCGATCCAAAAGAATTTGTCGATTCCTTATTCGAATAGGAACTATTTCTTCACCACGGAGATACCCAGGCACGGAGAAGACTTTGGCATGAGCGCTTTTCTCGAAGTTCTGACAGCACCTGCTCCTGTTTGCCTTGCCTGGTGGTTATTGTGTAGGCTTCTTTGCCCGCAAGCGCCAGCCGATCCCGCCGAGGACCAGTTTTGGTTCGTTCCTGCGCCGCGCGGAATGGGGCCAAAGGCAAAATCTGGTGCAGTCGCACTCGAAGAACCGGAGGAGGACGATGCCGCTGACGCCTACCCGCCACGCGAGTCGCAGGCTGTCGTTGCATTCACTCGTATTTTCCCTGACTCCGTGTCTGCGTGGTGGATTCTCTTGATCCCCATACCGAATGCCCGACCATTCTAGCGACGAGCAGTTCCTGAACAGTGCGCTTGAACTGGCGCGCCAGGGCGTCGGATTGGCCTCGCCCAATCCCTGCGTCGGCGCGGTCATCGTCGACGCGAACGGCAGCATCGTGGGCACAGGTGCTTACACCTACGACGGCATGAAACACGCCGAAGTA